>JALGUI010000194.1 GCA_029820915.1 Candidatus Zipacnadia bacterium
GCCGCCCGCGACCGCTGATGTCGCGGAGGTGGTCTCTGTCGAGCGCGGCGGTGGTGCGGCAATCTCGCTGCCGGGGCTCGACCTGCAGCTCACCTCGCGCTTCTCATGGCAGGGAGGCGGCTTCAACGAGCTGGCCGCCGCCGAGCGCCCCGAGGGACAGGACGAGTGGCGCGTCGAGGTGTCGGAGGGCGATGGCGCCGCGCGCGTCGTTGGCATGGCGCGCGACTACCGCCTGGAGCGCACGCTCGCCTTCGAGGACGATCACGTGAGCGTGTCGGACACGTTCACGAACCTGACGGCCGAGGACATCGGCCTGGCCTTCACATCGGCCTGGCCTTCAGCAACGCGCTGCACGCTGCGGAGGGGCAGATCACCGACGCGTGGCTGGGCGGCAACCCGGATCCTGCCACGACGACCAACGCGCAGCTTGAGAACTCGACGCTCTACGTCGAGGGCGGAGAGAGCGGCTGTGGGATCATCGCTCTCGACGATGTGTACCGCACGCAGGGCATCATCTACTGGGACGCAGACGGTGGCGGGATTCGCAGTGACGTGTTCTGTCTGTCGGCGGGCGGGGAGTACACGATCGAGTGGGCCATCTACCCCGTCGCTCGCGCCGACTACTACGACTTCATCAACCTGTGCCGCCGCGACCTCGGCGCAAACTTCACCGTCCCCGGTGGCTTCCAGTTCGGCCTGAGCAGCCTCGCGGCCATGGAGCCCGACGAGATCCGCGCGATGGTCGCGGAGCGCGGGCTGGCGTTCGTATCAACCGGCACCTGGTCCAACTCGGGCGGCGACCCGCCCTACTACCACGGGGCGCATATGCTGGAGGCCACGCACCTGCAGGAGCGCTTCCGACAGGCCTGCGCCGGCCTGCGCGCGGCGACGCCCGACGTGAAGTCGCTGATCTACATCCATTCCTTCATCAACCTGCACGAGGACACGCCGGAGCGCTTCGGGGATTCGCTTATCACCAATGCGGACGGCACTCCGTATATCAACCAGGGCTACACCACTCGGATCGGCATGCCCTTCTACTACTGCTACCCCGCGATCGGCAACTCGTACCTCTCCGCCATGAGGCAGATCGTGGACATGTGCCTGGACGAGGACAGGATCGGCGCCGACGGGATCTACTGGGATGAGCTGGAGTGGATCTCGCCCAAGCGCACGTACGATCGCTGGGACGGCCACTCCGCCGAGCTGGACGAGGAGCACGGCATCAGCCAGAGATTCGGCGACCCGCACCTGCTGTCGCTGCAGGCCAAGGTCGAGCTGATCGAGTACATCTTCAGCAAGGGCGGCGCGCTCATCGCCAACTCCTGCGCACGCACCCGCACGCTGCACGAGTACGGCTTCCCGCGCTTCGTGGAGACGGCGGGGCTGTGGTACCCGGCGCGTTCGCATCTGTACACGCCGATCTCGCTGGGCGACCACAAGACGGTCAAGGACTTCGAGACGCTGCTCGCCGACATCCGCAGGAAGCTCATGTGGGGCACCCTCTACTACTACTACGCGCGGCCCGCACAGCCCCATCCCACCATCACCCAGCACATGTTCCCCTTCACGCCGGTGGAGCTGCACAGCGGCTGGCTGCTGGGCGAGGAGCGGCTCATTACCTGCGTGCCGGGCACCTTCACCCTCGGCGACGAGGACGCGGTGACCGTCTACTGGTACGGGGCGGACGGCGCGCTGACCGACCGCGGCGGCGAGGAGCGCCTCGAGGACGGCAGGCGCCTCGTTCGCCTGGCGCTGGCCGAGGACGAGATGGCGGTCATCGAGCGCAACTGACGGGGGAGGACGAACCGGCATGAAGCGAGTGGCCGGTCGTCGCCCTCGCCCACCACGCCGTCCAGGTACCCGCTCGCCAGCAGCAGGCCCAGGTGCCCAGAGTGCAGCGGCAGCGGCGGCCTGCCCATGCGCCCGTTCCTGCGGCCGTCCTCTTCCAGCCGCGTCCACAGCCGCGACTCCCGCAGGTCGCGGAACGGAATGCCGACCAGCTCCTCCAGATCGTCGCCGGGCAGCGACGGCTCCGGCTTCCTGACGCCGAATACGACCGCCTGACGGAACTGCTCGTAGGCCTCGTCGGGGAAGCGGAAGCTGATGAGGTCGTCGTACCTGTGCGCCAGGTAGCGCGCGACGCGCTCGGTCACCCGGTGCTGTGGGATGATGCAGACGAGCAGGCCGCCGGGCTGCAGGTAGTCGGTGGTGCCGCGCAGGAAGGTGCCCTCGGTCCGGTCGCCGCTGGCCGGCCTCCGCAGCGCGTCGCCCTCGCCGCAGCAGGGATCGAGCAGGTTGACCCGGTCATCGGGATACCGGACGAAGGTCCGGATCCTGTCCACTACCCCGAGCGGCGTCGGGTAGTATCCCATCTTGACTCTGGCTTGCGGCCTCGTGCGATCACCTTGAGCTTGTCCAATGCAGCCCTGCTGAGAGCATGTAGCAGCCACGTTGATAAGCCCGTCAGACGCTGGGCTTGCCGGACACGCCGTTAGAGGCATCCCGGGACACGGGGCCAGCGACTGCGGACTTCTACCCATGCTCTCCGTGCTCGCCGGGGAGACACGACCGGAGAGTTGAGCACGGAGCGCCGCACACATGCCCGACACACGCCGAGAAGCCCACACGCTCTTCTCGGGCTGCTTGGATTCCCTTGACAGTGCCCGTTCCTCGGTCCACAATAGGATGAATCTCGGCGGGACACGTAGTGGCTCTCTAGGCCCGTCGAACTGTGTCTGGCCGCGTTGCCAGGGAGGGATCCCCGAGTGCCCATTACACCTCAACAGGTGCAGGCCGCTTCAGCAGTACAGCAGCGTGCAGCCCGCGACACAAGCCCACAAGTTCGCATAGTTGCTGGTCCCGGCACGGGAAAGTCCTACGCGATCCAAGATCGCGTTCTGTGGCTCATCTCCCGCGGGGTCGCTCCGCGCGAGATCTTCGTTGTCTCATTCACACGCGCTTCCGCCAGAGACCTGCGCACCCGGATTCACGACCATTGCGTCAACCGCGGAGTTCCAGCCGGGTGCTCCGTCAGCGTGAGCACCTTGCATTCACTGGCGTTGCGGGCCCTGCGTGCCGCTGGCCTCCTCACGGCCTACCCAACTGACCCGACGGTCATGGACGAGTGGGAACTGAAGAACATCTTTGATCGGGAGTTCTCTAACGTCTCGGGGCTCCCGGCCGGCCGATGCGAGGACATTCGGGAGTACCATGAGGCATTCTGGAGTACAGGCACCTGGGCACCGCCCAACTACATCCCCCCAGCGCAACCGATCACTCGTTCGGAACAATCGTCATTCAACACATTCCATGGACCAAGGACGCAGGTGTACTCCTGCGTCCTCCCGGGCGAGATCGTGCTCCGGTGTCTGCAACACGCATCTGCGCACACCTTTGACCCGGCAGCTCAATTGGGCATGGAGCACCTCGTTGTCGACGAGTACCAGGACCTGAATCCGGTGGACCTCGAGTTCACCGACGTGCTGATCCAGTCGGCAACCACGGCTCTCGTGGCTGGTGATGATGATCAGAGCATCTACTCATTCAGGTTCGCGTCGCCGCAAGGCATCCAGGACTTCCGGGGCAAGTACCCCCAACTCGGCGATCACGTACTGGGCGACTGCTTCCGTTGTACACCCCAAGTGCTGGCCACCGCGAACTCGGTCGTCGCCCGCCATCCGCTCCCGAACCGCATACAGAAGAGGGTTACGTCGCTCTACCAGGGAGCCAACCCGCCCATCGCTGGCAGCGTACACTGTTGGCAGTTCGCAAGCGGGGCCGCCGAGGCTCGCGCGATTGCGGAGTCCTGCCGCGACCTGATCGTTGCCGGCGTGGACGCCGGGGAGATCATGGTGCTCATCAGTAACCGCACCGCTCTTGAACGGGAACTGACGAGTGCGTTCCAGGCCCTGGGCGTCCCCTATGAACCACCTCGCTCGGATGGCTACACCGAGTCTGAAGACGGGCGATTGGCCCTTGCGTACCTCCGCATCGCGTGTAACGGGGATGACTATGTGGCCCACCGCACTCTCGTGGGCCTACAGCCCGGTGTCGGGCCTGGAACGTGCAACAACATCGCCGATGCCGTCTTGCAGAACAACCTGAACTACAGGGACCTCTTCTACCGTCCTCTGCCGCCGACTGCCTTTCGCGGTCGCGAACTGCGCGCCCTCAACGCCACGAGAGCAGTCCTGCAGCAGACCCGCCAGTGGTCCCCCTCGGACACCTTGGGCCAACGAGACGCGGAGATCCGGCGAGCGATCGAGGCAGTCTTGGGACCTGCCGCGCGGCACGCATGGGCAGGCTACACCAGTCACCTGCCTCCAGACATCACCATCGAGGAGTTGCGGGATTGCCTGTGGGCCGATACCTCAGCGCAGCAGGAGCAGATACTCAGCCTGGTCTACCAAAGGCTCGGCCTACCCCCGCCACATGGGGGCCTTCTCCCCCCGCGCGTCCGGATGATGACCATGCACGGTGCAAAGGGCCTTGATGGTCACGTCGTCTTCATACCTGGTCTCGAAGAGGAGATCCTGCCGGGGCAGTGGCGCCGCCCCTATCCTGGTCTAGTCCTCGAAGCCGCACGTCTCCTATACGTGTCAGTCTCCCGAGCGCAGGCTTCATGCATCGTCAGCTATGCAAATCAGCGCTTCATGTACGGCAGAGCCAAGCCACACACGCCGTCTCAATTCGCGCCTTCCCTCGGAACGCCTTTCGTAGGCGGGCGGGCTGGGGGCCTTACCCAACCTGAAGTCCTCGCGATCGCTGCTGATTGCCGGCTTCTCTGATATACCTGGCCGGAGACACCATGCCGCAGCCGCGCCGTGGCGTTAGCATTCCACCAGGGAAAGCCTTGGACGCGCCCTCGTTCAGCAGGCCCTTGTTCTGGTCTCCCCCTCCGTGACTTCGACTTCCTTCGGCACGAACCGCACGGCCATCCTGCACCGCACTTATGTCTCCTGGCCTCACTTGAGGACACTGCTTCTCAGGTGGATCATGTCAGGCGCGAAGTCATCACGCGGGAGGAAGACCTACGACAGTGACAGCCCGTACCCGGTCAGCCTCCGCGACAGCGGCGCCGAGTACGATGATGGCCGCGGGCCTCCTGAAGCAAGCCCGGACAAGCCGTTCGAGCTGGATGACCTCTTCGACTCATTCCCTCAAGATCCCGACGACCACTCCACGCGCTGGTCAACCGGCGATGCCGTGCGTGGCGACGGACCCCACGGGCCTGCGGTCTTCGGGCGCTCGTCGGCAGGGCTGCCGCGGTGTTCCGAGAATACTGACCCATCCGCGATGATCGCAATCATCTGGCGGGTCCGCAGTGAGGCTGCGTGTCGCGATGCCGCTTGGGGCCATCCCCGCCGCGCCCGGGCTGTCACGCGTCCCGCCACTGCCCCAGGGCGAGCGCTACGCGATGACCGACGCGGACCTGATGGCCGCGCTCGACCCCGCCCACTCGGCGGCGGCACCATAGGACGCGGCTCGCAACGCGCGGCATGACGCCGAGTCGGAGGTGCAGTGATGTCATCGACGCCCCGCGCCACCTGGCAGGAGACGACGGTCCAGCGGATGGATGGCGAGA
>JALGUI010000195.1 GCA_029820915.1 Candidatus Zipacnadia bacterium
TAACGCCGTGCTCAAGGAGGCCGACCAGGGCGGCGGCACCGCCCTGCAGCGCGACTTCATCTACGGCTACGCGAGCGGTGGCGACCAGCGCGCCGACTTCCTCATCGACCTCGAGCCCGGCCACTACTGGCTCGCGCTGATGGCGGGCGACATGCGCTACAACCGCGGCGGCCTGCCCATGGACGTGCTCGTGGACGACGACGTCATCATCGAGGAGTGGAACAACCGGCAGTGGGAGTACCGGCTCGTCGAGGTAGAGGCCGGCGAGGGGCCGGTGGCCATCGGCTTCCGCAGCGCCGATGTTCCGATGCGCCGCTACTCGTGGTGGCACTGCAACGGGATCGTCGTCCTGCCCGCGGACACCCGTGAGGACGCCAAGCAGCAGATGGACGCGATGTTCGCCGCGATCCGCGACGCCTGGTACGCCGACTACGTGGAGGTCTTCCCTGAGGAGGATCCGGCGCGTGGCGAGATCAGCAACGAGGATGTGCTGCACGGCTATGTCGCCTTCGCCCGCGACTACCTCGACATCGTCTACCCGGCCACCATCCCGTCCGAGGCCGAGCGCCGCGCTGAGCTGTCGGCCTGGGCGACCCCCGGCGAGCACGAGCCGGTGAGCTTCGCTGTAGTGCCGCTGCAGGACCTCGGCGAGTGCCGTGTGGGCGTCGGCGACCTGTCCTCCGGCGAGGCCGTCATCCCCGCGCAGGCCTGGGACATCCGCATTGCCGGCATCCTGCGCCAACGCCGGGGCCGCGACGATAAGGAGTTCCTGCGCGGCCCGAAGATCCTCTACCCGGGCGCCCGCGTCGAGGTCGGCGAGGGCGACACGCGCTGGTGGTGGCTGACCGTGAAGGTGCCCGAGGACCAGCCGCCCGGCCGCTACCGGGGCGAGGTGACCTTCCGGCCCGCGAACGCCGAGCCGTGGACCTGCCCGCTCACCGTCCGCGTGCTGCCCTTCACCATTGAGAAGCCCGAGGGCGAGATGTTCGGGATGTACTACGGCACCCACTACGCCATGTACCCCGAGAACCGCGACCTGCACTTCGCGGACATGCACGAGCACCTGATCGACACCATCACGCTCAGCCAGGAGCACCCGGTCGGCGGTTGGGTGGACGGCGAACTGCAGCTCGACTTCTCGGCCATGGACGAGTTCATCGCCTCGGCCCAGCGCCACGGCCTCACCGGCGACATGCCCTGGGGCGGCGTGCGGCGGCTGTCGGGCATGGTCCCCGAGGGCCTGTCCGACGAGGAATGGGACGAGCACTACAGGCAGCTCATCGCGGCGACCGTCGCTCACGGTGAGGAGATGGGCTGGCCGAAGCTGCCCTGCTACCCCGTGGACGAGCCCAGCAACAGCGAGGAGAAGCTCGCAACCGCCGAGCGCCTCATGGGCCTCGCCAGGCAGGTCCCGGGGGCGTACACCTACTGCACCCCCAACAACATCGACGGCGGGCTGCGCCTGATCCACCTCATCGACTTCGCGTGCTGGCAGCACCTGTCGGCGAACGCACAGACGCGCCAGGCCACGCTCGACAACGGTGGCGCCTTCTGGTACTACTCGTCGAACTACGGCGCCCGCACGTCGGTGCCGCGGTTCCGCTCCGGCTTCCTGCGCTGGCGGCTGGGCGCCACGGGCATGCTCTACTGGCACTACAATTCGTTCGTTGGCGACCCGTACGACGACCTCGACGTCTTGCGCTCGGACATGTTCGTGTCCGCGCCGACACCGGAAGGGCCGCTCCCCACTATCGGCTGGGAGTGCGAGCGTGAGGGCATCGAGGACGTGTGGTACCTGCGCAAGCTCGAGCGGCTCATCGAAGAGGCGCCGCCCGCGAAGGCCGACGTTGCGGCCGCGGCGCAGGCCACGCTGGACGAGATCGCCGCCGACTTCCCGCCCGACGGCAAGCAGAACCTGTCGGTCCCGGAGGGCTGGTCGCCCGCGACCTTCCACCAGTACCGGCGCCGCATCGCCGAGCACATCATCGGCCTGAGGTAGGGCCGGCACCGCCTGGCCGCGCGCGGTACTCGACGCTACGGACGCGCAGCCGCGGAGGCCGCGCAGTCGGCGTTTGGGCTTCCGCAGAAAGCGAGAGTGCTGAAGTGCTCGTTTCACGAGAGCAACCGGACATGCCGGAGTTCGTGGTCAACGCGACCATCGCGCCGCTCGCCACCGAGCGACACTTCCTGCTGATCGACCTCAACGTCCGCTACGCGGGAATGACGGCGGAGCAGGTGGAGGCCATGACGGAAATGCCTTCGGTTCCGCGCGGCATCTCGGATGTCGAGCGCGCGAAGCTCGCGGCCTTGGATGCGTACGACGCCCGGTTCAAGAGCTACGCGGCCACCCGGAAGGCGGCGCGCCGCGCGCGCCGGTTCGATGCGAACTGCGTGGACGCCTACGTGGCCGAATGGCTGATGGCGGGCGAGGACAGTGTCGCGGCAATGGAGCTGGCCCGCACAGCCCAGGAGCTTGCGGTGGATCGGCTCGCCGCGCTGGATCGACGGGCGGTCCCGGAAGGGGACCTGTGGAAGGACTTCCGTCACCGCCCGATCGTGCGGGCGCACGCGGCGCTCGCGCTAACCCGGTGGGCGCGCGAGGAGCGCGACGAGGCGATCTCGCTCGCGCGTGACATCTTGGCCCTCAATCCCGGAGACAACCTCGGGATGCGTTGGCACCTCTCGAACTGGTATCTCACGGTCGGGACGGTGCGCCCGGCCGGGCGCCTGCTGCGTCGGTACCCGGATGAGGCCTCGGCTCCGGCCGCCTTCGCGACCGCCCTTGTGCAGTTCGCGCGATCGGGGGCGAGGAAGAAGGCGCGCCGACGCCTGGCGGCGGCGCAGACGGTCAATGCCTTCCTGTTCCAGATACTGCAATCGCCCGTGGGGGCCATCGACATCGAGCCCACTTGGGACTACTACCGCGTGGGCAGTTGGGAAGAGGCCGTCCAGTGGCATCCCGTCGTTCGAGCCGCGTGGGATGCGACGCCGGGGGCCTTGGAGTGGTCCGACGGTCTGCGCCATGAGCCCGATTTCGTCCGCAGGATGGAGGATGGGCTCGCGCGGCTTGTTCTTGACATGGCAGACGCGTCCGGCGCCGGTCCCGAGGAGTTGATCGCGCACCTCCGCGAGGCGGGCGTGATCCCTGATGACTACCTCTGAGCGCTTCCGCGCCGTCCTGCGCGGCGAGTCCGTGGACCGACTCCCCATGGTCGAGTGGGCGCCCTACTGGGACCAGACGCTCGAGCGCTGGTACGGCGAGGGCCTGCCCGCAGGGATGTCGCGCTATGACGTGCAGGAGCACTGCGGCCTCGACCCGATCTACTGCGTGCGCTTCGGCCACTTCGGCCCGGGCGTGCCGGCGCCCGCGAGCCACGGCGCCGGTGTCATGGCCGAGGAGGCCGAGTACGATGCGCTCCTGCCCTGCCTCTACCCGCCCAACGACGCGCTTCTCGAAGCGCTCGAGGCGCACATCGCCTGCTGCGGCCGCGAGAGCTTCATCCTGTGGGCGGTCGTGGACGGCTTCTTCTGGTACCCGCGCCGGCTCTTCGGCATCCAGCGTCACTTCTACGCCTTCTACGACCACCCGGAGCTCATGCATCGCATGACCGCGGACCTGGCCGAGCACTCGATCGACCTGTTGCGGCGTCTCGCCGAGATCAGCCCACCGGACTTCGTGACCCTCGCCGAGGACATGTCCTACAACCACGGGCCAATGCTCTCCGAGGCGATGTTCGACGAGTTCCTGGCCCCGTACTACCGCCAGGTCGTGCCGGTCATCGAGGAGATCGGCAGCGTGCCGATCGTGGACAGCGACGGCGACGTGACCGAGATGGCGCCGTGGCTGGAGCGCGTGGGCGCGCGCGGCGTGCTGCCGCTCGAGCGCCAGGCGGGCGTCGATGGCATGGCCCTGCGCCGCGCGCACCCGGATCTTATCATGATCGGCCACTACGACAAGATGGTGATGAACCGGGGCGAGGCGGCGATCCGCGCTGAATTCGAGCGCCTGCTCCCCCTCATGCGCACCGGGCGCTTTGTCCCGTCGGTCGATCACCAGACGCCGCCGGGCGTCTCGTTCGCCGAGTACCAGATCTTCCTGCGCCTGTTCGAGGAGTACGCCGTTCTCGGCGCGCAGGGCGAATGACACAGGGAGCGATTGCCATGACCGATCACACTGTCGCCATCGTGCTGACCGTACTGCTGCTCGTCGCGGCCGCGGGCTTCGCGCAGGATGCCCAGCCACTCGCCATCGAGCTGACCAACCCCGGCTTCGAGGACGGCGTCAGCACCTGGTCGATCGGGAGGTTCGCCGAGCAGATCACCGCCGACACACAGGTCGCGCACTCGGGCGCCGCGTCGGTGCGCATCAGCGACGCCACGGGCGCCTCGAACGCCTACCTGGCACAGGTTGCGCGCGAGCTGGAGGGCGGCGCGACCTACACGCTGCGCGCGTGGTTCCAGGGCGAGGCCCTCGGGACCGGCGCCACCGCGGCGCTGAAGATCGAGGCCTACACCGCCGACGGCCGGAACACCCTCGGCCGCTACGCGCGCATGTCGCTGGCCGACGCGGACGAGTGGCGGCAGATCGAGGTGACCGCCAAGTTCCCGCCCGAGATCACGCGCGCAACGCTGATCCTACGACTCTTCGGCCGCGGTAGCGCGTCGTTCGATGATGTCGAGTTCGTCCGCACCAGCCCGCCGCCGGTGGTCACCATCGGCCCCGAGCGGCAGCTCGTCGCGTCCGACCAGCGCACCGTGACCTTCACCGCGCGCCTCGCCGAGGCGTGGGACGGCACCGAGCCGCCCATCGGCATCAAGGTCTACGAGGAGGCGGATGGCGAGGTCGAGGCGGAGGTCACGCTGCAGCGCGTCGATGCCCGGATCTTCGAGGCCACCGTGTCGATCCCGGAGTTGGCGCCGGGCGCCTATCGCGTTGAGGTGAGCCTCGGGCAAACGCCGGGCGACATGGCCCGCGTGTTCGTGCCACTGCCCGTCCGCAGGCCGGAGAACCTGACCGACACCGGCACCATCCTCGTGGGCGGCGAGCCGTTCTTCCCGATTGGCACGTACCACTGCTCGCCCTCGCACTACCCGATGCTGGCGGAGGCCGGCTTCAACTGCGTGCAGGGCATCGGCCCGGGCGATCTCGACCGCTTCGGCGCGGCGCTCGACGCGTGCGCCGAGAACGGCCTGATGATGGATGTGCCCCTCTACGCCAACGGACAGGTCGCGGCGAACGTGGAGGCGTCGCTCGCGGGCATCGAGCGCTACGCCGACCACCCCGCGGTGCTGTGCTGGAAGATCATCGACGAGCCGGACATTCGCCCGGACGTCACCGACGAGGTGCCGCAGGCCTA
>JALGUI010000196.1 GCA_029820915.1 Candidatus Zipacnadia bacterium
GGAGGCCGGTGTGCCGATGGCGGTGCCCGTGCGCTCACTGGCGGCCGCCGGGGCCACGCCGGACATCGCCGAGCGGCTGGCGGGCATCCCCACGGCCGAGGTCGCGCGCATTGGCGTGCCACCGACCATCGACGGGGAGATCGGCGAGGAGGAGTGGGCGGGCGCGACGGCGCTGCCTGCCTTCCGCCGCCACGACACCGGCGAGGCGCTGGGCGAGTACTTCCCGACGCAGGTGCTGCTGGCGTGGGATGACGAGGCGCTCTACGTGGCCTGCCGCTGCGAGCACGGCGACGTGCGAGCACGGCGACGTGACGCTGCACGGGCACGAGAACGAGGGGCGGCGCGACGGCAGCATCTTCTTCAACTCGGACACCATCGAGCTGTTCCTCCGCCCCGACACGGGTGCGAAGGAGTACGTGCACCTGGCGGTCGATCATACCAACACACAGTACGACGAGCGCCGGCCCGAGGGCGGCGTCAACTGGGACGCGCGCTGGCAGAGCGCGGTGGCCAAGGGACAGAGCGCGTGGACGCTGGAGGTCGCGATCCCGTTCGCGGAGCTGGGCTTCGGCGCACCCGCGGCGGGCGAGGGCTGGCGCGCCAACGTGTGCCGGTCCTTCGGCCAGCAGAGCCAGCTCTCATGCTGGGCGCCGACGTGGGGGAGCTTCCACAACTGGCCGTTCTTCGGGCGGCTCGACTTCTCCGCTTAGGGGCCGCGCTCACCGACTCGGCGCACGGCCGAGCGTGACGTGAGCCGCGACCCGTGACGTGCCCCGTTCTGCGCCGATCAAGGCGCAGCAAGCGCCGACGTTCGGAGGGCTGATGGAGGATGAAGCTCAACGTCGCGGCGTTCGCACTGACGTGCGCGATCCTCGGGGCTGTCTGGCTGCTGGTGCTGGCGTGGTGGCTCATACTCATGGAAGGCCCGGACGCCAGCGCGGGCATGCTCGAGCGCGTCTACCCGGGCTATGCCGCCACCGCGGTGGGCAGCCTCCTGGGCATCGTGTGGGGCTTCGTAGACGGGCTGGTGTGCGGCCTGGTCTTCGCGTGGCTCTACAACGCGCTCGCAAGCCGGCCCGAGGCCGAGCCCGAGGCCGCCCCGGCCGAGTAGTGACGGGGCCCACTCATCCGGCCCGGACTGCCGGTCTCTTCGCCCACAGCGCGTCGTCGGCGAGCACCGCGCCGGTGGCGTCGCGTGCGCTGAGGTGTACCGTGTACGTCCCCGGCGGCACCGTGCCGAAGCTGATCGCGCCGTCGCGCGGAGTAGTCGGGCCCACCGAGGCGAGCTGCAGAGTCGCACTGCGCACCGGGCCGGTCTCAGACTGCAGCACCGATTCGAGTAAGACCGTCTGCTGCGGCCGGTCGGTCACCAGCCACACCGGCACCCGCAGCGGCCGCGGCTCCGCGCGAGCCGTCCCGTGAGCCAAGGCGTGGTTCGACGCCCCGAACCCGGCAACCGTCTCGCGCGCGCAGACGCTCCGGTTCACCCGTCGGGCCTCGGCGCGCACATCTGAGTTCTTTGTGGGAGGGGGAGACCGCACAGCGGTCGGGGAAGGGCCGCTTTCTTCCAGGAAAGGCCCCTCCCCCACACGCTGTTGCCGTTGCCTCTGCCGTTGCCTTCTGCCGTCGCCCCCCTACCGCACGATGAGCCGCTTCGCCCAGAGCGTTTCTTCGGCGAGGGTGCTGCCGTCGGCGCCGCGCACGCTCAGGCCCACCGAGTATGTGCCCGGCGGCGCCATCCCGAACGCGGCCACGCCGTCGCGCGGCGTCGTGGGGCCGAGGTCCGCGAGTTGCACGGTATCGCTGCGCACCTCTCCGTTCTCCGAGTGCAGCGTCAGCTCCAGCTCCACCGACGGGCGCCTCCCGCTGGTCACGACGCGCACCGGCAGTCGCACCTCGCCCCCGGCCACGGGACCGTCCGGCATCGTGACCGCCAGCGCCACTGAGTCGCCCACGTAGTCGACGCGCTGCAGGCCGCTGAAGGCGAAGAGGCGCGCGTGATGGGTCGCGCTGGCGCCCTGAACCAGGTCCAGCGGCGCGAGCACCATCTCCTGGCTGATGACCGGGGTGCCATCGGCCTGCCCCGCCCACGAGTAGAAGATCACCTGGTCGCTGAAATCCTCGGCGCTCAGCACCGTTGCCGCGCCCAGTCGCCGCGCGCTGTCCACGAGGGCCATCCACCGCTGCGCCGGGGCGAGGAAGCGGCTCCAGCTTCCGGTGGGCGCGTCGGCGAGCAGCGCCGGCTCGGCGGAGACCTCCGCCAGCGTGCGCCGCCGCTGTGTCGTGGCCGCGACGGGCACAAACAGCCGCTGGGTCCCGCCGGTCAGATCGGCCACGCCGCCGAGCATGTACATCGCGTGCAGCCAGTAGCTCTTCCCGAAGGCCTCATCGCCGGTGTTGGTGACCTGTACGGTAACCTCGACCGCCGAGGAGCCGTCGCGGATGCGCATCGTACGGGTGATCATGCGATGGCGTACCTGCACGGCACAGGTGGTCGCGGTGTTCTCGACCACGCTCGCCTGCCAGGCTTCGATGGAGTAGGCGCCGCCGGGGTAAAACCAGTCGGTCAGCCCCCAGCCGTTGCGCCTCTCCCGGTAGATTGGGATGGGCCGGATGACCTGCTCGCGGGTGATGCGCCCGGGCGCCAGCAGCGGTCCGGCGCCCTTGAGCCGCAGGTCCGACAGGGCGCCGCCCATCGCCGGGAGCACGCGCGCAACGATGAGGTCATTCTCCATCACCAAGAAGGTGACGCCCTCGATCGTCTGCTCCCGCATGCTGCATTCGGCCCAGACGGGGCCGAGCGTCACACACGCCAGCAGCACCGCCAGCCCTCGCGCCCTCATCACAGGCCCTCCTCGTAGCTCAGGTCCGGCAGGATCGTCCCCCTCAGACCGGGCTCGGCCGAACGCGTCACCATGTGTCGCCCTGCCGCCATCGCACACAAGCGCATGTGCGCCGTGGCACTGTTCTTGACAAATGAGCAGCCCGGCGGGTCCTCGTCTGTGACGCGAAAGGTGCTCGAAGGCCAGTTCAGCATCGGCGTCCTCTGCAGGCGCGGGTACGGCAAAGCACGCTCCCGGATCAGGCGGCGGCGCGGCTTCGGCCTCGCCGACTCCGTCCGCCCTGACGACAGACGGCTCCACACGGCAAAGGCGAAGGCAACGACTGCGGCGCTTCGCGCCGCCCCCGGCGAGGGCGCCGGGGGCACAACGGCAACGACCCAACGGCAACGACCAACGGCGCGCGAGCAGGACTGCCCCTGCCACGGGACGGCAACGGCACCGCACGCGCTACGGCCCCACATCCTCCGGCCGCACGTCACGCACCGGCACGAACTCCGTCGTGATCGCGTCCTCGGTGCAGTGGAAGAGCCGGTAGCCCCGCTGCGTGCTCCCGTCGAAGTTCCTGCGCGTGGTCGCCAGGCAGGCGGTCGTGGTGTAGAGCACCCCGTCGATGACCTCCTCCTGATTCGCGTGGTAGTGCGCACCGAGCACGGCCTTCAGGTTGTGGCCCGCGAACAGCGCGATCACATCCGCCGCCCCCGCCAGCAGATAGCTCGCGGTGTTCGGGTAGAGCGGATGGTGCGTGCACAGCACGAGCGGCTGGGCCGGATCGGTCGCCGCCAGCACCTCGCGCAGCCACGCCATGCGCTCCTCGTCGATGGGCGTGGCATCACCGGGGTTCGAGTCGAGCATGATGAACTTCCAGCCCGCGTACTCGAAGACGTAGTTCAGCTCGCCGAACTCCCGCTCATAGAAACCGCCTGTCTGGTCGTGGTTGCCGCGCAGCACGTAGCGCGGGCGGCGGAGCCGGTCCAGTGCCATGCGCGCCAGCGCCATCTCGTCGGCCGTCGAGGACTGCGTCAGGTCCCCCAGCCACAGGCTGAAGGCGATGCGCGGGTCGGCGTTGATCATGTCCACCGCGTCGTTGACGATCTCCACGCTCTTCGTGTCGGTGATGTGGGTGTCGCCGGCCTGGGCGAAGGTGAACTCAGTGGCCTCAGGGTGCGCCGCCTGCCACGCCGCCCATGTCGCCGCCAGCTCCTCGGGTGAGAGCGCGCGGTCGAAGAGCTGCACCGACGCCACGCCGCCGGTGAACCAGCCGTTCGCGTTCGAGTACGCGCCGATGGCCAGCGGTGTCTCCGGCTCAGAGACCAGCGCGCCGCTCAGCGCCCTCTCCGCCGCCGGTTCGCCATCGACGAAGAGCCGCACGGTCGCGCCGTCGTAGGTCAGGGCAAGCTGATGCCAGCCGACCTCGATGGGCGCGCTCAAACTTGCCTGCCCGGCGGCCGTCGCGACACGGGCCGTCCACTTCCCCTGCGGGTCGGTGAGCAGCCCGAAGACATCGCCCGCCGGCCCGCCGTAGTTGTCCCGGCACGCGATGCCCGCGTACGCCCCCGGATCGCTCTCCTGCAGCACCACAACCGCGAGCGTCAGCGCCTCCCAGCCGTCACCGAGGGCCGGCCCCACCGCGTAGCAGTCCCGGCCGGTGCGCAGGAACACTCGTCCCATGAACTCCCCGGCCGCCGCGCCATGCAGCGCAAGGTCGTTGCCGTTGCCGGAGGCGTCGCCGAGGGTCTCGCCCTCGATGCTCGCGACATCCCACGACGCGACCGGCCCGTCCTGCGCCAGCGCCCAGGATGCGGCCAGCAATAGCGCCAGCAGAGCTGCGAGCACTGTCCCGGCGGAGAACCGTATTACCATCGGTGTCGTCCCTTCACTGCGCGGCGCTGCCCGGCTGTCGATGTTTCGCCCTGCTCCCGATGATGTCCTCGCCAATGGGCAGGAGGCGCGGCCATCGCCGGAGAAGCACGGTCCGACCCGCGATTTCGCGGAGGTGATGCCTGATGGCGGCACTGAAGATCGGCTACATCGGCGCGGGGGGCTTCTCCGGCCGGTTCATTCACCCACAACTCGCGCAACACGGCGTCGAACTCGCGGCCATCTGCGACCTCGCCGAGGAGAGGGCCCGGCGCGCCGCCGCCTGCCACGGCTTCGCGCGCGTGTACACCGACTTCCGCGCCATGCTCGAATGCGAGCGGCCCGACGCGGTGTTCTGCGTCGGCCCCCAGGACATGCAGTACCAGGTCGGCCTGCAGGTGCTGCGCATGGGCTTCCCGCTCTACGTGCAGAAACCGGCGGCCATCTCCTCCGAGCGCGTCCGTGAGATGGCGGCGGCCGCGGACGCCGCCGGCGTGGTCTGCCACGTCGGCTTCAACCTGCGCTCGGCGCCGAGCGTGCGCCGCACCCGTGACCTCCTCGCCTCCGACGAGTTCGGCGCGGTGACCCTCGCCATCTTTCGCTACGGCCTGATGAGCCGACACATCTGGCGTGAGGCTATCCTCGACCAGCACGTGCACATCATCGACCTGCTCCTGCATCTGCTCGGCGACGCTGAGGTCAGGAGCGTCACGCCCATCCTGCAGGACGGGCCTCGCGGCTACGCGGCGACCCTGCAACTGGCCTCGGGCGCGGTCGCGTCCCTGAACACCACCAGCGAGATGGACGCCACCGATGAGTTCATAGCCTTCGAGATCACCGGGCGGGATGGCGACGACGTCAGCATGACCATGGGCACATGGAACCCCCAGCGCCTGATCCACTGGTTCGGCTACTTCGACGACGTCGCCGGCTTCCTCGCGGCGGTGCGCGGCGAAGCTGAAGACATCTGCCCGATCGCCGACACGGTGCGCACCATGGAGGTCGCCGAGCGCATCATCGAGCTGTGCCACGAGGGAGGCGCGCCCGAATGAACTTCGCCGCCATCATCCACGCCATGACCTTCGATGGACAGGACCCGCTCCCGCTGCCCACAGCACTGGCGACGCTGCGCGGATGCGGCTTCGAGTCGGTCATGCTCATGTCGATCCCGGGCCGCCCGGCGCTGACCGCCGACTCGGTCCCGGACGCCTGCCTGCTCGACCTTGGGCGGTCCGACCTCGCCGAGGTCCGGCGCATCTGCGACGACACCGGCATGCAGGTCATCGGCCTCTACGGCTCGGGCATCGACCCATCCACTGAGGATGCCTTCGACGCCGGCGTTGGACACCTGCGCGACGCGAGCACGGTCGCGCGGGAGTTGGGCTGTCGGCACGTGGGACACTCGGGCGGTCGCGCGCCCACGCCGGGACTGGCCGTCGAGGCGAAGCTGCCACTGCTGCGCCGCCTCGCCCACATAGTGGATACGGTCGCTGAAGAGTTCGATGACATGTACTTCGCGGTCGATGCGCACTATCACGGGACGGTCGAGAGCGTCGCCGACTGCGAGCAGTATCTGCGCGAGCTGAGCTGCCCGCGCGCCGGCATCCTGCTCAACACCGGGCACATGACCACCTGCGGGGAGGACGGCTGGGAGCTGCTCGACCGCCATCCCGAGCGCGTGCCCGTGATCGGCTGGAAGGACCACCGCCCCGACCCCGAAGGCCGCCGCGCCTTCCTGTCGGTGCAACTTGGCACCGGCGAGACGCCGCTGGATCGCTACGTCAAGTCCGCCCGCAACCATCACGCGGACCGCGTGCACGTGATCAACGTCGAGCACGCGCCGATGGAGGACAAGGCCGCCGCCCTGCAGGCGAGCCTGCAATACATGTGCGCACTCCAGGCGGCGACATGAATGGCAAGCGCAGCAAGTGACATATCGTCCGAGCAGATATGATCGCAGGAGAGGCAGGCCGGGAGCGATGCCCACCATCATCGTCGAGGGACCATCGATTGACATCGAGAAGAAGCGGGCACTGGTCAGGGGGATAACCGAGACGGCCTCTGCGGTGTACGGATTGCCCGGCCACATCATCCACGTCCTGATCAGGGAGAACCCGCCCGAGAATGTGGGGGTGGCGGGCGGACTGCTTGCTGACCGACGCAAGGAAAGCGGCACGGACAGGTAGCCCGCACCATTCGTCATGACGGGCAAGACTGCGACCCGCTTCGCGGTGGACCGGCTCTCGTG
>JALGUI010000197.1 GCA_029820915.1 Candidatus Zipacnadia bacterium
GAGACGGAACGGCGCGTGTCCTCCTCGTCGATGGCGTAGTCGTCGATGATCAGGTCCACCTGCGCACGAACCGCCTCCGCGACGTCCTCCATCTGGCGCAGATCCACCTCGAGTGTCCCCGCCTTCTCGCCATGTGGGACGAAGCGGACACCCGGGTCACCGGGGCGCAGTGCCCGCCCGCCGACGGTGACGCGCGCCGAGGCCGGATCGATCCGGTTATGCTCGTCCTGCACGGCGAGGCCGATGGTGTGCGGCATGGCCTCGCTCCATCCGAGCGCAACCTGGCGGCTGTCGGCGTGGTCCACCCCATCGATGGTGAAGCGGATCACCGCCGGTGGCTCGGCGTCCTCGAGGTTCAGCCACTCGGGCGGGTTGATGACGACAAGCGCGGAGCCGCCGCGGATCTGCTCGGCGCCAAGGGCCAGCTCGATGCGGCCGTCGGTCGCCAGCGCCTCGAGCCGGTGCCAGGCGCCGTCGCTGCTGCGCGCCCAGGCGGCGGTGACGGCCTCGCCGGCGTCCATGGTGACGGTCACGGGGCCGGTGGCCTGAATCTGCCAGCGCTCCGGGGGCGCATCGGCCTGTGCGGCCGCAAGGGCGGCCGTGACGACAAGGAGAGCAAGTGCCATGGTCGGACGCACGAGACAGCGCATCGTCGCACCTCCTGAGTCGGCGCGCCACAAGCTACGTAGTTGGGTTCGCCCCATGCGCCGCAAGGTCCTCTCGCGGCACAGGTGAGACTCGGGGCTTCTTCACGATCGACCGCCGGGCCTGGGATGGATCGACCATGGAGAGCTTGGGCGGTTCGGCGGGCCGTGCACGTCGCTGACGACACCGCGGCACGAGGGAACCCCGGCGGCGCACGAGGCGGATGTGCGCGGGCCGCCGGGCGCAAAGGCTTCTTGAGGTCGGGAAGCCGTGGCCGCCGGCACGGCGAGGCAGTCGCAGGGGCGCTCGGCGGTCGATGCGGGTGGGCCTGTAACCGATTCGACACTCGTGCCTGCCGGGCGCGCGGCTTTGGTCAGCTTCCTGTTGCATTCCAGGGGCCAATCGTGTAGAATTCGACCGGGCCAGGGTGCGAAGTGGCGGGGCATTGAGTGCGAGGCGCGCCGTGTGCCTACAACTGGACAGCCGCGTGCGGCCTGCAGCGGGACGATCCGTGCCCGTGGCAGGGCGCACAGCCGCGTTCGAGCCAATCATCGAAGACCTGGGAGGCAGCACAATGGCACCTCAGCGGCTTGTCGGTCTGTTGTCGTGGATCGCCGCCGGCCGGCGTTCGAAGGTCTCCGATATACCGAAGCGACTATTCCCACGCGCACGACTCCTCACACTGGCAGTCCTGACTGTCGCGACCTGCATGCCCGCGAGCGCTCAGGGGCCCGAAGGCTATTCCTTGCCGCATCTGTTCGCCATCCCGACGGCGACGACGGCGCGGCAGTTCGGCATGGGTGGCGTGTCGTCGTGTGTGCAGGACATCGGGTTCCCGAACCCGGCGTTCGCGGGTGCGCTCACGCGACAGCAGGCGGGAGTGCGCGCGTACATGACCGAGTTCGACGGTGGCCTCGACCTGACCGGGACCCATGGGTGGTACGCGACGCCGATCGGCGAGGGCGAGGGGATCCAGGTCCTGGCGATCATGCTCGACTCGAACCAGGGCAACGTCATGACGCCGGGCGGACCGCTGCCGGGCTCGATCGAGGAGACCGACGCGGCGGTGCACTACGGCAGGCGGCTGTCGGAGCGATGGCTGGCGGGCGTCGGGGTGTCGCCGCTGCTGGAGACCGAGGTGAACCTCTACCATCCGGTGGACGGCTCGGTGGTCATGCACACAGACAGCCAGGCCAAGCTGGGAGGGCGCGCGGGGGCGCTGTACCAGTGGGCGCCCGAGGGCTTCGTGGGGTTCGTCTTCGACTGGTACACCGAGGATGTGACCTTCCAGACCCCGGCGCTGCCGGGGCCGGCGAGCTTTGACTTCACCTCGACCGAGTGGGCGCTGGGGGTGTCGGCGCGGCTGGGCGATCGGGTGCTGGCCGCTGCCGAGTGGATGGAGCTTGAGTCCAGGGATGGCGCGATGGTCACTCGGACGGACGGTCTGCACGTCGGGCTGGAGTTCCAGGCGACGGACCAGTTGAGCGCGCGCCTGGGCAGCAATGACGGCGCGATGTCGCTGGGCGCGGGGGCGCAGTTCGGGGACTGGGTGGTCAACTACGCTTACATCAACGACTGGAACGACGCCTCCGTGGGCGCGTCGCTCGGAGGGTCAGACACGCATCAGCTTGAGGTCGGGCGCTACTGGTAGCCGGGGGCGGAGAGGACAGCGATGTCGCGCGGTAACGGGAACCTGAAGACTCGGGTGGTCATCACCGGCCTGGGGGTCGTGTCCTCAACGGGCATGGGCAAACAGGAGTTCTGGGACGCCGTCCGGGAGGGCCGGTCCGGGGTTCGTCACATCACCGGCTTCCCGATCGACAATCTCTACTCCCGCATAGCGGGACAGATCACGGACTTCGACCCCACGGAGTACATGTCGGAGGCGGCCGCCCGGCGTTCGGGCAAGTTCACGCACTACGCCGTGGCGGCGGCGCACATGGCCGTAGAGGATGCCGGCATCGACGTCGGCGCGCTCGACCCCTTCCGGGGGGGCGTGGTGTTCGGCACCAGTTCGGGGGGCGACGGGAACGTCGGCCACGACAACCACGCCAGGTGGCTCAGAGAGGGGCATAGGTCCATCGGTGCCACCGACTGCGTCCAGTTCGCCCCTCACGCCGCGACGAGTCACGTGTTCATCGGGATGGGCCTGCGCGGGCCCAATGCCACCGTGGCCTCGGGATGCTGTGCGGGCATTGAGGCCGTCACCCGCGGGGCCGACTTCCTGCGCAGCGGCGACGCCGACGTGATGGTCGTGGGCGGCACCGAGGCGTGCATCAACCAGTACGCCATGGAGATGCTGTGCGCGACCCGGGTGCTGGCCCACCGCAACGAGGAGCCCGAGAAGGCGTCGCGCCCGTATGATGCGACACGGGACGGACTGGTGTTGAGCGAGGGCGCCGGTGCGGTTGTGCTGGAGACGGCCGACCGCGCCGTGAACCGCGGTGCGCCGATCTATGCCGAGGTGATGGGCTCCGGGGTGACCACCGAGGGCGAAGACCTGGTGAGGGCCGACCCCAGTGGGGCACACCTGGCCCAGGCTCTGGGCCAGGCGCTCGCGGAGGCGCGACTGGCACCGGAGGAGATCGACTACGTGTGCGCGCACGGGATCGGGAACGTGGACTACGACAAGGCCGACACGCGGGCCATCAAGAGAGTCCTGGGTGACCGGGCCTACAACATCCCGGTGAGTTCGATCAAGAGTACGACGGGCCAGCCGTTCGCCGCCGGCGCATTGTGGCAGACGGTGGCTGCGTGCATGGCCATCCAGACCGACACCGTGCCGCCGACCATCAACTACCACTACCCGGAGCCGGAATGTGACCTCGACTATGTGCCTAACACCGCGCGGCGGTCACGCGTTGAGACCGTGATGATCAACTCACACAGCTTCGGCGGCACCCACGCCGCCCTCATCATCAGGGAGTTCGACGAGGCGACGTAGAGAGCCCGGCAACAGCATGGGCGCGGATCAGAGCTCGCGAGTAGTGGCCGTACTGCTTCGGACGGAGGCAGCGGGTTGAACGCCAATCTCATTGCGCTGGCGGTCACGTCTGTGGGCGCCATCGGGCTAGGCATCGCCGTCTACCAGCGCAACCCCGATCGGATCTGGAACCGCCTCTTTGCCATCCACGCGACCAGCGGGGGTCTATGGACGTTCACCAACTACATGATCATGGCCGCGGATAGCCCCAGTGAGGCCGGGTTGTGGCTTCGGCTCTCGCATCCGACCGTGGCCGTGCTCATCTGCACTGCCTTGGACTTCGCGTGGGTGTTTCCCGATCGCATCGACTACGTAGCCACCAGGAAGCGCGCCCTGCTGTACACGGTGGGCGCCGTCTTCGGCATGGTGGCCTTCGCCCCGGACCTGGTCGAGTCGATCACGCTGGCGCCTGGGCTCGTCGACATCACGTACGGCTGGGCGCTGATCCCCTTCGGAATCTTCACCATGGGCACACTCGGCTACGCCGACTTCGTTCTGTTGCGCAAGGCCGTCCGGCTCAGGGGCGTGCAGCGGGTGCAGGTCATCTGGGTCCTCGTGGGGTTGGCCGGCACCCACATCATCGGGAGTCTGGCCATCATCATTATCCCGCTGGTCTGGGGCACCACGGCCTACAGCGGATGGGGCGCGGTAGGGTACTTCATCACCCTCGTCGGCATGAGCTACGCGATCGCCAAGCACAAGCTGATGCGGCCCGAGATGGCGCTGAGACGGCTGGCGAGCGCGACCGTGGCCGCGGGCCTCGTGCTCTCGATAGGGATTGCGGCACTCCAGTCGGTGCAGCCGGCGCTGAGTGACTGGGGCGTGCCGCCGAGCCTGGCCTACGTGATCGTGGGCCTGGCGATGGGCATGCTCATCGTCGGGCTCCACGAGCGCGTCTCGGACTTCATGCGGCGCGTGCTGTCGGCCGGAAGCGATCCGGCGTCGGTGCACGCCGAGACATCCTCACATCTGCTGCGCACGCTCGACAGCGACCAGCTTCTGCGCTATCTGGGCCGCGCGCTGAGCGACGCCCTGGAGCCGACGAGCGTGGTGGTCTATACCAGGGAGACACAGAACGGCCAGTTGGTCGCCAAGGCGGTAATCCAGAGCAACGAGGCCAGCGGGCGCGATGGCGACCGGCCGGAGCCGCTCGAGCTGAGCAACCGGATCGTGGAGGTGGCGTCGGAGGAGGGCGGCGTCGTCACCAGGGATCATGTCTTCCGCTTTGCCATGCTCGAGGACGCGAGGCGGCTGGCACTGGCCATGAGCGATCTCGACGCCCATGTCGTGGCGCCGATGGTGTGGGAGGACGAGCTCATCGGTCTGGTTACCCTTGGCTCGAAGCTGTCGGGAGACATGTACGGGGAGGATGACCTGCGCTTCGTGGCCGACATGACGCTGCAGGCGTCGCTGGCACTGCGCAACGCTCAGCTCTACGCGCAGACCGCGGCCCTCAAGGACTTCAACGAGCGGATCCTGCGGCAGATGGACAATGCGGTAGTCGTGACCGACCCCGGAGAGAGAATAGTCGTGTTCAACGAGGCCGCGGAGAGGCTGTTCGGGCTGTCGAGTTCGAAGGTCCTGGGCCGCGGCATCGAGGTGCTGCCCGAGGGCATCGCCAACTGCATCCGCGCCAGCCTGGGCAGCGGCCGCGTCCTGCCTAACCAGCACTTCGAGATCGAGCGCGCCGGCGGCACGGTGCCGTGCCGCTCGCGTGCAGCACGTCGCCGCTGGCGGGCGACGGCGGAAGCTCGCAGGGCGCGGTGGCGGTTGTCAGTGACCTGACGCTGATCCAGGAGCTGGAGCGCGAGCGGCAGGAGACCGAGCGGCTGGCGCTTATCCGCGTGATATCGGCCGGGATGGCGCACGAGATCCGCAACCCGCTGGTGGCCATCCGCACGTTCGCGGAATTGGCGCCGAC
>JALGUI010000198.1 GCA_029820915.1 Candidatus Zipacnadia bacterium
GGGACGGACTGGATCGCGCGCGGCACGCCGCCCTTCCCGCCCTACGGCATCGTCTTCCCCAACGAGAGCCCCGACGATAACCCCTACCCGTGCACAGTCGCCAGCCTGGAGGGCTTCCTGCGCGAGAGCGGCTGCGATGACGAGGCCGTCGCTAACATCGCGGCCCGCAACTCGATCGGGCTGTTCGGGCTGCAGGGGCGAATGCGGGTCTGAAGGCCCTGCGACCAGAGGTTGTCTCACGACCCGCGCAAACGACTCTGTCGGGCAAGGATGCCCGACCTACGCGGGGTTGTGGAACAGGCTCTACTCCTCGCCGGGCAGGGGGAGTCTGAGTCGGGTCCCCACGTGCACGTCCACGTAACGGTCGCCGAAGAGCTCCGCGAAGACCTCGCGGGCGGTGTCGCCCGAGCAGTGGCACGGCCCGGCGCGCCGCACCCCCATGGCCTGCAGGGAGCGCGCGATCTCCTGGATGCGCGCGCGGCTCGTCCCCGTGAGGTGGAAGCCGCCGAAGACCAGCTCGATCTCGCCCTCATGCTGCTGCCTGGCGACCTCCACCATCCGGTCCACGCCCGGGTGCGCGCAGCCGGTGATGACCACGAAGCCCTCCCCGGTCTCGAGCACCAGCGCCTGCTCGGGCGGCGGACCGGGGATCGCGCCGGTCGTGAAGACGCCCTCCGCGAGCCGCTGGCCCGGCTCCACCTCGACCAGCGTGATGCCGGATTGCCGGACCCCGCGCTTGATCGCCTCCGGGAACGAGGGCGGCACACACACGGTCACGTCGGGGTTGAGCGAGAGCACGTTGCGCAGACCGCCGACGTGGTCTCCGTGCCTGTGCGAGAGCACGACGATGTCGATCGAGTCAGGCGCGATCCCGGCGGCGTTCATGTTGGCGATGAGTACGCCGCCGTCCGCGCCCGTGTCGAATAACACCGTGGTCTCCGGGAGCTGCACCACGCACGCGAAGCCCCAGCCGGTCCGGTACTCCGGCGGGCCGGGGTTGTTGTCGAACACGACCGTCAGAGTCATGGTCCTCTCCTCCGCCTGTGGCGCTTGTGTCGGGCTCTGGGGGGATGCGTCATCCGCACCGCCGCTGCCGGGGTCGTCGGTGCAGCCGGCCATCGGCGTGAGGAGCAGCACGGCGACAGCGAGCAGCATGTGCGGCTGTATCGTCCGGCCTGTGGATATCAACATGGCCTGTCACCTGCCTCCATCAGTGGCGCCGGGTGCGGCACATCATGCCCCTCGACCGAGCCTCGGCCCGGCGCCGTTCGAGTTGCGGTCGCACGCACCGTCTGCATCTTACCGCAACGGCGAACCTTAAGCAAAAGGTACTGCAACAGGCCTTGTCGCAGCGGCGTAGAAGGGTATAATGGAGCATACGGGGGATTAGCGGTCGCCTAACTTGCGGTGGAGGTGCGGAGCATGAGACGCGCCACCTTCGTAGCGTGCATCCTTGTGTGCGCCGTGGGCGTGACGGCGCAGCAGGACGTTTTCGACCTCACGCGGGCCGTTGGTACGTCTTTCGACGAGATCGCCCTCCTCCCCACCCGCCTTACGTCGTACAACCAGCATGATGACGCCGCCAGGGCCACCTACACCTGCTGCAAACCGTGGCAGGAGGAGGAGATCGAGCTGGCCCTGCGCGCCAACGCGGCCTTCCTGCTCACCCATCCCACGAGCGACTTCGCCGACGACACGCTCATGCACAACGCTCGTGTGACGTCGGTGAAGAAGGATTTCCGGGCCGAGATAGCGGCCTACATTCAGCTCGTCACCTACTACCCCGACAGCGATCTGGCCGATGATGCGTGCTGGGGCCTGGCGAGCATGTACCGGCGCGACCAGGACCACATCGCCGCCATCGATGCGCTGAACACGCTCATGTTCACCTGGCCGGAGAGCACCTGGGCGGACGACGCGCACTTCGCGATCGCCCAGGAGTTCCGCCAGGTGGATGACGAGGAGGGCTACCTGCAGGCCCTGGAGGGCCTGGTGCGCATGTACCCGCGCTCGGATCACTGCGCCTGCGCGCTGTCGATGCTGGCGGACAAGTATCGCGAGGTGGAGAACTACGAGGCGGCCATCGCGGCGTCGGACGACCTGATCGCGCGGTTCCCGAACTCCGACCATCTCGACGATGCGCTGTTCTGCATTGCTGAGAGCCGCCGACACGACGGCGATCCGCACGGCGCGATCGAGGCCTACGAGCGGCTGATTGAGGAGCTGCCGGGCAGCAGCCTGACGAACCGGGCGATGCGCGAGGTGAACACGCTGGTGCGCAACCTGCGCGGCCGGGGTGCCCACGCGCCGGGACTGTACAATGTCGAGGTCGAGAACGCCGGTGAGGCCGCGCGCGACATGTTCAACTACGCGCGCCACCTGGAGAACTACCGCCAGTTCCAGGAGGCTATCGCCACCTACCGCGAGTTCGTCCGCCAGTTCCCGGGCAGCGACAACTTCGATAACGCCCTCTACAACATCGGCGTCTGCCTGCAGCAGATGAACATCCTCTTCGAGGACATCAACCAGGCGGACGGGCCGGAGGACCTGTACCGGCTGCAAAGCCGCTTCCAGGACGCGGTGGGGCGGCGGCAGGCGATTCCGTCCAACGAACATCTCAGCGCGGTGCGCGACGCGGCCGGCGCCTTCGCCCAGGTCGTGAACTACCTCGAGGGCAGTCCGCTGCGCGACGACGCGCTGTACGAGATTGCCAAGACCTACGAGGACTCCGAGCGCACGGAGGACATGGTGTACACCTACCAGCAACTCGTGATCCACTTCCCCGGCTCGGAGCACGAGATGGAGGCGCTGTGCGAGGTCCTGAAGTACTATGCCGGCCCGAGCAACTTCGCGACGAGTGTGCAGATGTACCCCGGGCTGGCCGCGGCATACCCGAACCTGTTCCCCGAGGGCCTCGAGCAGAGCAGAACGGCGTTCCTGACGCTGATGCGGGCGTACTCGTCCCACGTGAGCTTCGGCTGGTACGAGTATCACGACCATCACATCCCGTACCGGATCACCTGCGCCGACCTCGGGCCCGACGCGGCCTTCCACCTCGCCGCGATGAACATGGCGCGCGGCGAGTACAGGCTGGCGCGCAAGCAGCTTGAGCCGTTGACGGCCATGCGCACCAACGACTTCTGCGCGCCGGCCACCTTCCTGCTCGCGCAGGCCTACGAGCGGCAGGGCAATCTGGACAAGGCGCGTGATCTCTACACGGTGGTCGCGCGGGACTTCCCCGACTCGGGGCTGGCCGATGATGCGGAGCTGCAGCTCAGCCGACTTGGCGAGACCACACCCGCCCGGTACGTGCAGGTGGTTCGTGACAGCTTCAGCTACTCGCTGGGCCAGGTGGACTGCTACGTCGGCGAGAAGATCGTGGTCTTCGCGCCCTACACCGTGACGGTGAAGATGCGCCAGTACAACATGCCGAACATCTGGGAGCAGTCGCAGATCCTGCTGGAGGAGTGGACGGGCGCGCAGGCGGGCGACAGGGCCGTCATCTGCGTGGACGAGGGCTGCCGGCAGATCGACGGCGACGCCATCCTGCTGCCGGGCTGCAAGATCGCCGACCCGCCGCAGTGGTCGCTCGGCTTCGAGAGCCTGGCGCGGAGAATGATCGTGCAGGCGGCCGGCAACGCGCTGGGCGGCGGCGCGTACGTGGACGGGGTCGCGCAGTTCGCGGCCGCCAGCCTGCAGTATGACCTCGTCACCGAGACGCGCGACGCCATCGGCAGCGCCTCCGCCGTCGTCCTGCCGCAGGAGGACGTGCTGAGGGCGCGCGAGCGGGCGCTGACGGCCCTGGCCGACCATGTGCGCGAGGGCCGGCGCGGCCAGCCGAGCCCCGACGTCGTCGCCGGCATGCTCTACGCCCTGCTCGACAGCCAGGGCTTCTCGAAGGAGCGCCTCATCGACCGCGAGCCGTACACGCGCTTCTTCGCGACGCTGTGCGAGCGCGCGCCGGCCGAGCAGGCCGACGAGGGCCTCAGCGCCGGCCTCTTCGCCTACGCGCTCAACACCACGTTCGACGGCGCGTGCGGCCGGCAACTGCGGAGCTGGGGCCTGCCGGTGGTCGGACGCATGGGCGGGTAGTTCGCCGAACCTGTGACGAGCCGGTGTCGTCAGTACGGGCGGGCGGCGCGGTCGCCCGCCCGTTTCAGCTTCAGCGAGGCGACCAACCGCCGGCACAGCTCGATCGAAGGGCGGTCACCGATGGGCGAGCGGTCAGCAACGAGGGAGCGCTCAGCAACGAGCGCGCGCTCGGGAACGAGCGCCGGGATGAGCAGGCGGGACTTCTTCGGCATGTGCGCGCGCGCGGGTGCGCTGGCCATGGTCCCCGGCACCGGTCAGCTCATCAGCGGACTCGGCGCGGCGACGCAAACGGTCGGCGACATCTCCGACCACCCGGCGCGTTACTGGATCCCGCAGGCCGGCGGCGGCGTCCAGTGCCAGGTCTGCCCGCGCCAGTGTGTAATGGGCAGTGGCGAGACGGGCTTTTGTGGCAATCGCACGAACTACAACGGGCAGCTCATCACCAAGGTCTACGGCAGGCCCGCGCTGGTGCGCGCCGAGGCCATGGAGAAGGGGCCCTTCTTCCACTTCCTCCCCGCCACCCAGACCCTCGCGCTGGGCACCGCGGGCTGCAACCTCGACTGCGGCTACTGTCAGAACTGGGAGTTCGCGCGCTCCACTCCGGAGCTGACGGACAACAAGAACCTGCCGCCGCAGGGCCTGGTGGACCAGGTCGTCCAGCTCGGCGGCAAGAGCATCACCTTCACCTACTCCGAGCCCATCACCGCCATTGAGTACGTGCTCGACACAGCCACCTACGCCCGCGAGCAGGGCCTACAGGTGCTCATCAAGACGGCCGGCTACGGCAACACCGAGGTTATCCAGGCGCTGTGCGAGATCGCGCACGCCATCAACATCGACTTCAAGGCCTACGACGACAGCACCTACCGGCAGATCACCACCGCGGACATGGACACGATGCTCGCCACCATCCGCACGGTGGCCGCCAGCAACGTGTGGCTGGAGCTGACCAACCTGGTGGTGCCCGGCTACAACGACAGCGACGCGATGGTGCGCCAGATGGCGGAGTGGATCGTCGCCAACTGCGGCACGAACACCCCGCTGCACATGTCGCGCTTCTTCCCGAAGTACCGCTTCCGCAGCATCGACCCGACCCCCAAGGACACGCTGCTGCGGCTGCGCAGGATCGCCCTCAACGCCGGGCTGCAGTACGTCTACCTCGGGAACATGGGCGGCGACCCGGCCGAGTCAACCTACTGCCCGAAGTGCTGGTTGAAGGTCATCGAGCGATCGAGCGTGTCGGCTTCCGCGTGTCCAACAAGGGCCTGGACCTGGCGACCGGCGAGTGCGTCAAGTGCGGCTACAAGATCCCCGGTGTGTGGGTGTGAGAGCGCGAGGGAGGGGGAGCGCGTGTCGCGGCAGGGCTGGCTTGATGTTGCGCTCGGGATGGCGCTGCTCGCCGGGTGGGAGATCCTCTTCGCGACGGTCAT
>JALGUI010000199.1 GCA_029820915.1 Candidatus Zipacnadia bacterium
ACCAGCAGGCACTGCCCGGGCTCGGCGCCCGCCACGCTCTCGGCGACGCGGAAGATCTCCGGCTGGGGCTTGCACAGCCCCAGATCATCCGTGTAGAGCAGGTGGCGGAAGTAGCCCTTGATGCCGAGCCCCTCGACCAGCGCCATGCCGTTGGATAGCACGCCGAGCGTGTGGGCGCGGCGCAGCTCGCGCAGACACGGCTCGGTGTCGGGGAAGGGCCGGATGTCCATCTGCAGCGAGTCGTAGTAGGCCGCAGTGAGGGCATCGGCGAGCCCAGGATTGGGCTCGGCGTATCGCGCGAGCGTCTCGCGGAACGCCTCTCGCCGCGCCTCGACGAAGTCCATGCCGGCCCGGTCACAGCGGTCGGATACGTCCGACCGCGCCTGGATGAGCATGTCGCCATCGAGCGTGTCGCGGGTGCGCGGATGGCGGTCGTGAATGAGGCTCAGGGCTACCGCGATCGACCGGCGCATGGCACGGTGGTAATCGTAGAGCGTATCGTCCTGGTCGAACCAGATGAAGCGCACGGTTCGGCCCGACCCCTGAGGCATCTCACCACCACCGTCTTCCGTTGTCCTCAGCCGCAACACGGCGGGCGGCTCGCACGCGCCGCCCGCCGCTGAAAGCATCGCCGGAACTGCCGGATCGCCCGTTCCTACTGGGCGGGCAACGGCACGATCAGGAACCGGACCTTCATCGGGTTGCCGGTCTCAGGGTTGATGACCTCGAAGGTGATCACGGCGGGCTGGCCGGTGGCGAACACCGCGCCCTCCGCCACGGCCTCGACGGTCGGCGCCGCCGTGATCGAGACGGTCGCCTCAGGCACGGTCTCCGCCGGAGCCGGGGCGGCCTCGGCCGCCGCCGGAGCTGCCTCGGCCGGAGCCGGTGCGGTCTCCGCCGGAGCCGGTGCGGTCTCCGCCGGCGCCGGAGCGGTCTCCGCCGGAGCCGGTGCGGTCTCCGCCGGCGCCGGAGCGGTCTCCGCCGGAGCCGGTGCGGTCTCCGCCGGAGCCGGGGCGGCCTCTGCAGGCGCCGGGGCGGCCTCCGCCGGAGCCGGGGCTGCCTCGGCCGGAGCCGGCGCCTCAGCGGCGCCGATGGTCAGACCGGTCATCAGGTTGTCCGGCGAGAAGTTGCTGCCGGCCATCGGGAAGGCGTAGATCTTGCGCTGGGCGCCATCGGCCTCCTCGACAATCAGCGAGGTGGCATGCACGAGCCAGGCTGGCTGGCCCGCGATGGCCTCCCCGGCCGTCGTGGTCACGGTCAGGCCGGTGATCTTCCACTTGGGATTGTCCTCGGTGCCGGTCTGCGCCCACTCGACAGCGATGGCGGCGATGTCGGTGGCCTGGATGCGGCGCTCCTCCCCGTCGATCTTGATGGCGATGTAGCCGCCGTCACGCAGTCGCGATCCGATCTCGGCCCCGTCTACGATCCCCAGTTGTGCGGTCAGGATCACGCCGCTGATGGTCTGTCCGCTGCGGAGGGTAACGCTGCCCTCCAGCTTCGGGCCGGCGAAGTCCGCCGCCCATGCTCCGCCGGCGAGAACGCACGCCAGCACAGCGACCGTCAGCAGCTTGCTCGTCGTGGACATGTGACTCACCTCGCTTGCCGTCGGTGAACTGCTGTGGCTTGTCGCGCCGCCGCACGGTCACCGGCCGTCCCGGCGCGCGCGGCGGTCGCCGTCAGTGTCGCCGTCTGCGGCCCTCAAGCGTCTCGACGAACGCCTCCACCCGGAGTCTCGTGCGCGCGTCCACCGGCCCCGGGTTCTCGCCCTCCAGCGACAGCACGGGCAGGTCCAGGTGGCGCTTGATCAGCAGGTCCTGGATCTGCCGGAAGCAGAAGGCCTGGGTGTAGTGGATCAGTCCGTCAAGGTTGCGAAGCCATATCTGCGCGCGGAGATCGTCCAGGCGCCCCGCGAGCTGGTACGGGTAGGTGTAGCGGCGATACTGCTCGAGCAGGCCGCAGTCGAGGCTGTCGGCCATGGTGAACTGGCGCTGCATCTCGTTGAGCACGACCTGGGCGCCCAGCCCCTCGAGCACGTCGTACAGGTCGCTGAAGATGGTCGGGACGCCGGCCAGGCCGACGCGCACCGTGCCCTCCCGCGGCGACCGCCCCCGCGCGCTGTCAAGGAATTCATCGACCTCCCGCTCGAAGCGCTCCGGGCTGCCGTTGAAATCGCTGCAGCACACCTGATAATAGTGGTTTTCCCACCCGTTGACAAGGCCCTCCGCCCACGTGAGGCGGTCGATCTCGGCGACCTTGACGCGTATTGGACGCAGCCGCACCCGCTGCTGCTCCGCCTCATCCCAGGTGACTCCGAAGTGATCGGCCAGGCGCTGGATCTGCACCCGCAGCAGCTCCGGATCGCGGTCGTAGGGGTAGGCGAAGGGGATGATGCGCACGCCGGCCTCGGCGAGCGTCTCGATCATCGCGTGGGTTTGCGCGCAGTCGCCCTGCGTGACCGCGACGACCACGGAGATGTCGTGCTTGAGCGCGGCGGAGTAGATCCCCTTGATCCACGCGCACGCGGTGCGGGGATAGCCATCGGTCTCGGCGCGCGCGACCAACCGATCCGGCTCGGGGTCGGTGATGAAGATGTTGTTGAGGTCCACCGGCTCGGCGCCGGCCGCGAGGATGACCTCGACGGGGATTGTGGTGGTCAGGCCTACCTTCATGGTGAAAGGCACACGGCGGCAATGGGCAATCGGCAACAGGGAACGACAAGCGATCACGGCAACGGCAATATCAACAGGATTCCGGCCCTGCGGGCCGGACAGGATCCGGCGCTGCGCGCCGACAGGATGAGGACAACGGCCTGGCCTGTGTGGGCGGCGGACGGGTCTCCGCCCGCTCGCTACGGCAGCCCGAGCAACTTGTGGATCTGCGGCATGATGCGCACGTCGCGCAGGTACCGCAGCGCCAGCGCCCGGAAACGCATCAGGTCCAGGCCTCGCGGCGGACGCGCGCCCCCGACCGGCGTCACCGGCTGCAGGAAGACCGGGCAGGCGGGATCGACCGCCGCGATCTGCGCGAAGACCCCCAGCAGCTCCTCATCGGTCGCGGCGTCGGTCAGCACGATCTTGACGAAGGCCCGCTTGCGCTGGGCGACGGGCAGGAACTCCGCGCGGGCGTCGGCGTCCAGCGGCCGGCCCATGGCGCTGTCGAGCTTGAAGTCGGCCGCCACCCAGTCGATGAAGCGGAGGACCCGGCGAAGCTCACCCGGGCGCTGGCCGTTGGTCTCGAGCATGATGGGCAGGTCAAGCGGCTGCAGCGTCGCGGCGAGCGCCGCGACGTAGTCCGGATACAGCAGCGGCTCGCCCCCGGTCAGCGAGATCGAGTGGATGGCGCCCGCCTCGTCGGCCTCGAGGATCCGGCGCACAGCCTCGGCTGCGTCGGCAACTGAGACCGGATTGGGCATGGCCGAGCTACGCGCGCCCGGCCGCGTCTGCGCCCGGCAATCGCCGTCGAGCTCGCGGGCGGCGGGCGTGTCGCACCACGGGCAGCCCAGGTCGCAGCCGCGGAAGCGCACGAAGACCTGCTGCAGCCCCGCGAACAGCGCCTCGCCCTGGATGGAGGTGAAGATCTCGGCCAGCGGCGCCGTGAGGCCGGCATCGACCTCGGCCATCGGCCGCTCCTCGCCAGACATCACGGAACCCCCCGGACCTTCCAGGTCGCGAGGTCCACGCCGGCCATCTCCGCGCCGTAGGCCTCCAGCACCTCGCGCGCCAGCCAGTCGGGGTCCACGTCCCACTCGGCCAGGCCGACCGCGGGCACCGGCGCGCCGGTCGGGTCGATGTTGATGCCGACGTGGATGAGCGCCGACACAGGCGACACCGTGGCGATCGATACCGAGAGCTTGCGCCCGGCGGCGAACAGATCGTCACCCTCGCGCCGCAGCGCCGGCACGCCCTCGCGCGAGGCGAGGCGCTCGGCAATGATGCACATCAGCAGCCGCTGGCGCAGCACCGCGCGGTGCAGGTCGCGGTCGAAGTGCTCGGCGATTAGGTGCAGCATCTCGGCGGCCTCGATCGCCTCGCCGCGGGCCACGTCGGCGAGGTCCACCATCGCCGTCGGCTCCACGCGGCACGGCCCGCGGAAGGCCACGATGGCGTCGCCCTGCAGCCCGAAGGTCTCGAAGATCCAGTGGGAGCGGAGCTGGCGTCCGGTGTAGGTGACCGGCCCGGGATGGATGAGGGTATGCATTGGCGCCCCTGACTTCCCTGGCGGATGACGGGTCCATGATACGCGCGCACGGTGGCACCGTCAACCGGCGGGGGCGCCCGGCTTGACAGCCGCGTGCGCGGGTGGTACGCTTCGAAGCACGGAACAGACGTGAGGTACCTCGCTGGGGGAGCCACAGGCTGAGATGGCGGACAGCGTGTCCGCCGACCCCAGGAACCTGATCCGGCCAGCACCGGCGTAGGGAAGCGAGGGCTCAGCGGACACACTCGCCGCCGGCCCGCGTTTTGGCCGGCGGCTTTCCATGTGCCGGACGTCACCGCGAGGCCCGGCTGGAGCAAGGAGAGAGGACACACCATGTCACTGGACGCGAAGAGTCTGAGGTTCGACGAACTGACCGTCACACGTGGGATCGTCGAGAGCTTCATGCACGACTTCCTCGACGCGATCGACCTCGACGTGGCCGTGGCCGGGGCGGGCCCGTCGGGCCTGACGGCCGCGCGGCTGCTGGCCGACGAGGGCCTGAAGGTCGCGGTCTTCGAGCGCAACCTGCACATCGGCGGCGGGATCTGGGGCGGCGGGATGCTCTTCCCGCGCATCGTCATCGAGGAGGAGGCGGCCGACCTCCTGACCGACGTCGGGGTCAGGCTGCGCCCCTGGCAGGACGGCACGCTCATCGCCGACGCGGTTGAGTCGGCCACCAAGATGACGGCCACGGCCATCGACGCCGGCGCGCGCATCTTCGTAGGCATCGAGGTCGAGGACGTGGTCGTGGACGATGACGACCGCATCAGTGGCGTGGTCATCAACTGGGGCGCGGTGGAGGCCGCAGGGCTGCACGTCGATCCCCTGGGCGTGCACGCGCAGGTGGTCATCGACGGGACCGGCCACCCGAGCGAGGTGTCGCGCACGGTGCTGCGCAAGGTCCCGGGCGCCAGCTTCGGTAGCGACTTCGACTGCGTGCCAGGCGAGGCGTCGATGCACGCCCCGCGCGGCGAAGCCGCCCTCGTTGTCAACACGAAGGAGATCTACCCCGGTCTGATCGTCACCGGCATGGCCGCGAACGCCGTCACCAAGTCGTACCGCATGGGCGCGATCTTCGGCGGCATGCTCCTGTCGGGCCGGCGCGCGGCGGACGAGCGAAGCTGAGTCCACCGAGAGTCGCGACCGGCGGCCATAGGGGCCGCCGGTCGTGGGTTCGCGCCTCGCTGTGCTACCGCGCGATAGCGCCCGTCTCGTCGGTGTGGCTCTCTCCATTCTGACGGTCGTCGCTGAGGTTGGCACCATGAGTGTTCCGGGCTCCCTCCTCGATCCCGTCTTGAGGCCCGACGGACGGGCCTTGCTCTGGTGCGCGCTCGACTGGGTCGACCCCGTACTTGTCCAAGCGGGCCTTCGTCTGGTTCAGGTACCGTTGCTCGCCGCACTCGTGGGCTGAGAGCAGTCGGCACGCCTCCCTAAGTTTCTCGATAGCCTCCTGGATCTGGCCATCCCTTTCCAGCGCGCGCGCCCACTGAAAGAATGTCCTTCCGACGCGAGACATCTCGCCTGCATCTTCATATGCGTCGACCGCGATACGGAACGCTCGCCTCCCCTCGTCCGACCGGTCGTCTTGGTAGTACAGCGTACCTAGATTCGCGTTGACCGTCGCCGTCCCCTCGGGCACCGGAGAGCCCAAGTCACGCAGCTCCTCGAAGATCCGTATGGCCTCCTTGACATCATGAGGGAAGTACTGCTTCAGCAGTAGACCGAGGTTCCAGAGGACGAAGGTGTTATTGGGGTACTTCCGACGCGCGGTAGTCAGCATTGTCCTCGCCTCAGCGTAGTCCTTGCGGTACCGGAAGACTGTGGCCAGACTCACTGACAACGCGGGGTTGTCCGGGGAGAGATCTAGCGCGAACCGGAACGCGTTCGCCGCCTCGTCCAGTCTGCGAGCGTCACGGAGAGCTTCCGCCAACTGACCGAGCACGTCTCCGCATTCGCGACGGGTCCGGTAAGTCTCCAGAGCCACCTCTACGGCACCTTGGATGCGCGAAGCGTCCGGGTTTGGGCTCTTTCGCAGCGCCGCCATCTTCTCGCAGAAGCGAGCCACGGTGCCCGATGTCCAGTGATGGCCTTCGGTCACCTTCACGCGCTCGACTTCCTGACGGTCCGCCGTTGGCAGTTGCCACTGCCGGGCCTTCCTGGCGGCTACCCAGCGCCACGCGAACTTCAGAGCAACAGCGTCCCTAACCACCTGGACCCGGGACAGCGCCAGGACGACACCGATGAGTGTGGCGAGGCCAACGGTGCCTTGGAACCATGGCGACCGGGCGATTGGGTCTCGTGTGCACAGCACCCACGCAATACCCAGTGCGGCAATGATGCTCACGGTGAGTACACCACTTCTGGTCATGTTTGGTCTCCTCCTGTTACGGCTTCTATAGGTTGTTGCCCCTATTGTTACACAGCCCTGTCATTATCCCCAGCATGCCGAATGCACAAACCCTATGTCTGGCGAGGTCAACCCATCTGCGTGGCGAACCACTCAATCACACGGCGACCAACGTAGGTAGTTGCCTAGTCGCTGAGGAGGCGGGTGACCGAGTGTCCCATTCTCCCACAACACACACCGTCGGGGCCATCGACACGCCTGCACTGCTGGTTGACCTCGACGTGCTGGAGGACAACATCGGCCGCGTGCACCTGGCGACCTTCGAGGCCGGTCTGGACATCCGCCCGCACATCAAGTCGCACAAGACCCCGGAGATCGCGCAGATGCAGATGCGCGCCGGGGCGAGCGGCGTGACCTGCGCCAAGATCGGCGAGGCCGAGGTCATGGCGAGCATCGAGGACATCTTCATCGCCCACTGCCTGGTGGGCGAGACCAAGATGCGACGACTGGTGGCGCTGGCGAAGCGCACGCCGAAGCTGTCGATTGCCGTCGAGAGCCTCGAGGCCGCGCGGCAGGCGTCGGAGGCCTTCGCGGGGGCGGGCATGACGCTGGCGGTGATGGTCGAGGTGGACGCGGGCGCGGGGCGAACGGGCGTCGCGCCCGAAGAGGCCGTCGAGTTCGCGAACCGCGTGGCCGAGATGCCCGGACTACGCATCGTCGGCATGATGAGCTACGCCTCCCACTTCGCCTACTCGATGCGCGGGAAGGACGAGTTGGCGGCAGGCGCGGCAGAGGAGGGGCGCGTCATCGGCGAGATCGCTGCGATGCTCGCCGACGCCGGGCACGACATGTCGCGCATTAGTGGCGGCAGCACGCCAACCGCAGGGCGCTACCTGACCGGCTGCGGGCTGACCGAGATCCGCGCCGGCACCTACGCGATCAATGACAGGAACCAGGTGGACATCGGCTCGTGCACGATGGCGCAGGTGGCGGCGAGCGTGCTGGCTACCGTTGTGGCGCGCCCGACGGCGGAGCGTGCGATCATCGACGCGGGGACGAAGGGCCTCGACCAGCAGGTGGGCAGCACCTCCGCGGGCTACGGCTGGCTGCCGGACGTGCCCGGGGCGTTGGTCCGCAAGATCAACGACGAGCACGGCTTCGTGGACGTGACCGAGGCGCGGCGCGAGATCACGATAGGGGAGAAGGTGCGCGTCATTCCGCCGCGCGCGCCCACGTGCGTCAACCTCTACGACTGGATGTACGCGGTGCGCGGCGGCGTGGTCCAGGATGTGTGGCGCGTGGCGGCGCGCGGGCGGAACACGTAGCGCGCCGGCTACGCTCGCGTCAGCTCGATGACCGCCAGCTCCGGGCGGCTGCCCATGCGGAAGGGCACCGTCGCCATCCCCAGGCCCCGGCAGATGTATATCTGCGACACGTCGGTCTGCACCAGCCCGCGCGTGTACTTGCGCTTGCAGGGCACTGCAATCGGCCCGAGCAGCGGCAGGCTGACCTGGCCGCCGTGGCTGTGACCCGCGAGCATGAGCTTGACGCGAGGGTCGTCCATCTGGTCGGCGAAGTCCGGGTTGTGCGTGAGGAGGACGACCGCCTCGTCCCGGGGCACGTGCCGCAGCGCGCCGGCGAGGTCCTGCTCGTCCTCCCACAGGTCGCCGACGCCGGCGAGCCAGATGCGCGAGCCGCCGCGCTGCAGGGGCGCCGCGCGATTGCGCAGCTCCACCATGCCCGCCTCCACCGCGCCGCGACGACTGGCCTCGATCCCGTGCCAGTGATCGTGGTTGCCCATGACGCACCACACGCCCATGGGCGCCCGCAGCTCGCCCAGCGCCCGCCACACGGGCGGCACGTAGCGCTCGCTGCGATGTGACATGTCGCCGGTGACGACGAAGGCGTCCGGGGCCTGCCTGAGCGCGAGCCGCACGATCTCACGCACGCGGTCGAGCGGCAGGTAGGGCCCGTGATGCACGTCGGTGACGTGGCAGAGGCGCAAACCCTCGAAGGCCTCGGGCAGGCCGGGGATGGCGATCCTCGGGCCGGTGACCTCGACCCAGTGCTTCTCGTACGCAATGTCGAGCCCCGCGCCGCCCGCCACCATGCCGGCGGCGGCCCAGCCGAGCCGCTTCAGGAACACGCGCCTGCTTTCCGTCTGGTCACCGGCCACAGTCCATCACTCAATGAGGGCGATTGCCCTGTCTGCAGTATACCACTCGGGCGGGCGGTGACGCCACCGAATACCGGGGCCGCGGCGGCGCGTACGGCCACGGCCCCGACCGGGCGCGCACCTGGTACCAGGCCTTCGAGGGCCTGGAGGCCGCCTGCAACGACGTGGGCTGCCGCTGCGTCGTGAGCTCCGAGCCGATTGGGCGGTAGCTACGTGAGGCCCGCCAGCAGCCCCTCCGCGTTCCCGTGCGTGATGGCGGCGAGGTCGGCGGCGGAGAAGTCGCACTCCTCGAAGACCTTCAGGTGCGAGGACTCGGGGTAGAAGTAGGGCGCGTGGGTGCCGAACAGGATGCGCTCGATGCCGAGCGCGTTCGCCATCGACTGCACGCCGCCCACGCCCTCGAAGTGCGACAGTTCGAAGTAGAGGTTGCCCGGCAGGTCGCCGTCGGCCTCGCGGGCCAGTTGGCTGGCCGGAGCGTTCTTGATGTTGGCAAGGACGATCGGCACGCCCGGGTGCGCGGCGCAGGCGTCGAGGAGGCCATCCAGCGCGATCGGCGGCACCATCACCAGCGGGTGATGGTGCCGCTCGTCGGTCATGTGGACCGCGACCTCGACGAAGAGGCCGAGGTCACCGGCGGCCGTCAGCAGCTCGCCGAAGATCGGCTCGGCGAGCGTCCAGCCGTGGTAGTTCGGGTTGACGCGCACGCCGCGGAAGCCCAGGTCCTTGCACTCGCCGATGTCGCTCTCCCACGCGGGCCAGGTCGGATTGACGCTGCCCACGGGCATGAGCGCATCGTGGCCCGCGACCATCTCCGCCAGCCACGGGTTGGCGGCGCCCACGTTCTTGAGCATCACCGCATCGAGCAGCGTCACCCAGGCGCGGTCGATGCCGACGCGGCCGAGCCGCTCGAACAGCGCCTCCGGGGTATTGTAGCTCATGCGCCGGAAGGGCCAGTTGCCGAGGTTTGCGTTGCAGTCTTGCAGTCAATGATCATAGTTCAAGCACCCGCCTCATGTTTCCGCCGAGGATCTTCGCCCTGTCATCTTCGCTGATGTCCGCGCCGCGCACCTTCGCGATCTGCGATGCCAGGCTGCGCGCGAGGGCGTCCGAGCCGTAGCAGACGCGGTCGGCGCCCAGCAGCCGCACCGCCATCTCGACGTACCCCAGCTCCGGGTCGCCGCCGCAGATGTCGGCGAGGATGTTCGGTGTGTCAATGATCGTCCTGATGCCCAACTCCCAG
>JALGUI010000200.1:0-5259 GCA_029820915.1 Candidatus Zipacnadia bacterium
CACGCACTGCCGATCCGCACCGATCGCAGCAATCTCGATCCCGATTACGCGCGGCGCAACGCGGTGCGGCTGCGCATCATGCCGCTCGTCGAAGAGCACTTCCCGGGCGCCGAGCGGGCCCTGATGCGGGCCTGCGAGGCGGCCGAGGAGGAGCTGGCGTGGACGGAGCCGATCCTCGCGGGTTGGCTCGACGAGGCCACAATCGAGGATGATGCAGGGCGGCTCGAGCTGAACGCCGAGCGCCTGGGCGGGCTGCACCCGGGGGCGCTGCACCGGCTCCTGCTGACCGCGCTCGAGCAGGCGCGCGGCGACCTGAGTGAGCTGGGCCGCGAGCACATCGAGCGCGTGGCGGAGCTGCTGGGGGATGGCCGCACGGGCGCGACCGTGGAACTTCCGGGCCGCGTGCGGGTGCGTAGAGAGTACGGACGACTGATCTTCGAGCCGGAGGCGCTCGAGGAGGAGCTGCCGTCGGAGCAGGTTGAGCTGCCCGTGCCGGGGGTGGCGACGCTGCCGGCGCGTGGCGTGACGGTGTGCGCCGATGCGGAGATGGCGCCATCCGGCCTGGACGAGCACGCTCCACTGATGGCCTGGATTGACGCCGACGCCGCGAGAGGCGGGCTCGTGCTCCGCAATGCCCGTCCGGGGGATCGCTTCGTCCCGCTGGGCATGACGGGCAGCAAGAAGCTGCAGGATTTCTTTGTTGACGAGAAGGTCCCGCGGCGGCTGCGTGACCACGCGGCGGTGGTCACGGACGGTGATGACCGGATCGTGTGGGTCGTCGGCCACCGCATCGCCGACCCGGCGCGCGCGCAGTGCCACGCGCGGGCGGTCAGGCTGATGGTATTGCGGTCGGCCGGCGACAGCGGCGGGGCTGAGGAGGACGTGCCATGCGACGCAACACAATCGTGACAATCATCGTGGTGGCCGCGCTGGCCTATGTGTTCTACATGATCCCGCGGCTTGCCGACGAGCAGAAACAGGTCAAGCAGTACGACCACTACAGCGAGTTCCACGATGACTTCCTCGCCGGCCACATCGAGGAGGTGATGGTGGTCAACGGGCAGGAGGCCGAGGGCACCTTCAAGCCCACCGCACCGGGCGGCTATGATCGCTTCGTGGTGTCCGTGCCGCCGGACGAGGAGCTGGTGGACAAGCTCATGGCGACGGCGCGCGAGCACGACCTGGACGTGAAGATCGGCTCGCGGCCGATGCGCATGACCGACCGCATCCTCGCCACCGCCGCGACCTACCTGCTGCCCCTGGTGCTGATCATCGCGTTCTGGCTGTTCATGGTGCGCCAGATGAACTCCCAGCGCGGCCAGGCGCTGAACTTCGGGCGCAGCCAGGCGCGCATGGTGGGCGACCACTGGGAGCGCGTGACCTTCGACGACGTGGCGGGCATGGTTGAGGTGAAGGAGGAGCTGCAGGAGGTCGTCATCTTCCTCAAGCAGCCCGAGCGTTTCCGGCAACTCGGCGCCAAGATTCCGCGCGGTATGCTGCTGGTCGGGCCTCCGGGCTGCGGCAAGACGCTGCTGGCGCGTGCGGTGGCGGGCGAGGCGGGGGTGGCCTTCTTCTACATGTCGGGCTCTGACTTCGTGGAGATGTTCGTGGGGGTGGGCGCGTCGCGCGTGCGCGATCTGTTCGAGCAGGCCAAGAGCCACCTGCCCGCCATTGTCTTCATCGACGAGCTCGACGCCGTGGGCCGGCTGCGCGGGGCGGGCCTGGGCGGCGGGCACGACGAGCGGGAGCAGACGCTCAACGCGCTGCTGGTCGAGATGGACGGCTTCGACCCCAACGACGACGTGATCCTGCTGGCGGCCACGAACCGCCCGGACATCCTCGACCCGGCGCTGCTGCGTCCCGGGCGCTTCGACCGTCAGATCGTGGTGCCCATGCCCGACGTCAAGGAGCGGCGCGAGATCCTGGACATCTACGTCAGGGACAAGCACGTCGCCGAGGACGTGGACCTGCAGACGCTGGCGCGGCGCAGCGTGGGCTTCTCGGGCGCGGACATCGAGAACATGGTGAACGAGGCGGCGCTGCTGGCGGGCCGCGAGGACAAGCAGATCATCGAGCGGGAGGACTTCGACGAGGCGATGGAGCGCCTCATCGCCGGGCCCGAGCGCAAGAGCCGCGTCATCAGCGAGGAGGAGCGCAGGGTCCTCGCGTACCACGAGGCCGGCCATGCGCTGGTCGGGCAGATGCTGTCGGACTTCGACCCGATCTACAAGGTCACCATCCTGCCGCGCGGCATGTCGCTGGGCTACACCATCAACCTGCCCGAGGACGACCGCTACATCACCAGCAGGACCGAGATGCTCAACCGCATGACCCAGGCGCTGGGGGGGCGGGCCGCCGAGGAGTTGGTCCTCGGCGAGATCCACACCGGCGCACAGCAGGACCTGGAGATCGTGTCGCGCATCGCTCGGGCGATGGTCACCGAGTACGGGATGAGCGACGAGCTGGGGCCGATCACCTACGGCCGCAAGACCGGGCCGGTGTTCCTGGGCAAGGACCTGGCGGAGGAGCGCAACTACTCCGAGGCGGTCGCCGAGACGATCGACGCGGAGGTGCGGGAGATCGTTGACCGGTGCCACGAGCGGGCCAGGGCGATGCTCGTTGACCACCGCGAGGAACTCGACGTGCTCGTTGACAAGCTCCTCGAGCATGAGACCCTGGACCGCGCCGACGTAGAGGCGCTGATCGCACACGGGAAGATGGCCGCCGAGCTTGAGGCCGAGGAGCAGCCCGGGGAGGACGAGGAGGACGCCGACCGGGAGGCGGCGGACCGCGCCGCGGCCACGGCCGTCGAACCCGAACGCGGCGAGCGGGGACCCATCCTGCCGGGCATGCCCGAGGCTCAGACCCCCTGAGGCCGCATCCGAAAGCCGATGAAGCGGGGCCAGGCACAGAGCCGAGACGATGCCGGGGGCGCAGGTGCGGTCCCGGCCTACCTGGGCCTGGGCGCGAACCTGGGCCAACGCGCGCGGAGCATCTCCGCCGCGCTGGCGATGCTGGACGCCGGCGCGGGGCTGGCGCTGCGGGCGGTGTCATCGGTCTACGAGACCGAGCCCGTGGGCGTGCTCGACCAGCCGAAGTTCCTGAACCTCGTCGCGCGCTTCGACTGCCGCCTGTCGCCCGAGGAGCTGCTTGAGGCGGCGCAGGAGATCGAGATGCGGCTGGGGCGGGTGCGCGCCGAGCGCTGGGGGCCGCGGAGCATCGACATCGACATCCTGCTGCTCGGGGACCTGCGGGTGTGCAGGCCCCGGCTGATCGTCCCGCACCCGCAGCTCACCCGGCGTCAGTTCGTGCTGGTGCCGCTGGCCGAGATCTCCCCGGACGTGAGGCTGCCGGGCGGGCGAACGGCGGCCGAGCTGTCCGAGGGCGAGAGCGCCGCGGTGCGCCGGCTCGGCGCGCTGGCCGAGGCGGTGGCGCGAGAGACGGCCGGGGACGCCGGGAGCGATGCCTGATGTTCGGCTCGGGGCGCGCGAAGCGCCGGGCGGAGGTCTTCGGCGAGTTGGCCGCGCTGGTGCACGCCGGGGTGAGCGTCGGCGAGTCGGTGACGGCCGTGGCCGAGGAGCTCGGCGACACGCGGCTGGGTCGCGCGCTGGCCGAGGTCGGGCGCGAGGCCTCGCGGGGGAGGTCGCTGGCCGACGGCCTGCGCCGGCACGAGGGCGTCTTCTCGCCGCTGACCACCGCGATGGTCGAGATCGGCGAGCGCTCCGGGCGGATCGAGGCCGCCCTGCGTAGTGTCCAGGAGTACCACGAGAAGGACTTCGAGCTGCGGCACCTGCTCACGCGCGAGCTGTTCTACCCGATCATCCTGTTCGCCGCCATCCTGGTCATCCCCGTGGTCGCCGACTTCATCCGCGTCTGGATCACCGACACGCTGCTCGCCGCCGTGGTGGTGACGCTGGGGCACCTGTTCGTCTACGTGATGCTACTCGGCGTGCCGCTGACCATCATCGCGTTCACCGTGCGCACCATGTCGCAGTCCGGGGAGGGCCGGCTGCGGCTGCATCGCATTCTGCTGAGCATCCCCATCATCGGCGGGGTGGTGCGCAAGCTGTCGCTGGCCCGGTTCTGCCGGGCGCTGGCGTCGCTGTACTCGTCGGGCGTGCTGCTGGGCACCTCGGTGCGGCTGGCGGGGGAGGCGGCGGGCAATGAGGTGGTCAGGCGGGAGCTGACCCGTGACGCGTCGAAGATAGACAGCGGGGGCACACTCTCGGACGCGCTGGGCCAGAGCTCGCTGATGCCCGACACCGTGCTGCGCATGCTTAGGACCGGCGAGAAGACCGGCGGGATCGACGAGATGGCGCACAACGTCGCCGATCACCTGGAGCAGGAGGCGGAGACCGCGATCAAGCAGGTTGCGGTCTCGCTGGCGCCGGCCGCGGTGATCATCGCCGGGATCATCGTTGCCCTGATGGTGATCGGCTTCTACTCGAACCTGTACAGCTTCTGAGGATGCGGGCGGGCGGGATGCCCGACCTGTGCGGAGTGCGAGGCGGGAGAGCGGGGGCGCGCGAGACACATGGGCGACGACCGGTTCGACCCGTGGCGGACGCTGGGCGTGCCCATCGGGGCGCGGCCCGGCGACATCCGCCGAGCGTGGCGCAAGCTGGCGCGGCGCCTGCACCCGGATGTGCGGCGCGACCCCGAGCGCGCGCACGAGGACTTCATCAGGGCACGGCAGGCGTACGAGACCCTGATCGACGATGACATGCGCGCGCGCCTGGAGCGCCAGGCGCTGACCGCCGACGAGCCGCTCATCATCATCGAGGACTGGGAGGTCACGCTCGGCGACGCCTACGAGCTGCTCGGCCGCGGGTACCTCGACGAGGCGCGCGACATGTACCTTGATCTCTCACGCGACCACGCGGGCGACCCGCGGCTGCTGGAGCTGCTCGACGCCATCCGGCGCGCCGAGGACCGGACCATCGCGACGGAGGTGGGCGCTCGGGCGGCGCCGCGCGAGCCGACGCGGCCGGGCGCGCGCACCTGGGAGAGCTACCGCGACCTGTGGGCGCCCGAGCCGACGCCGGTACGCCGGGGGCCGGCGGCGCTGGGGCTGGTGGTGGTCACCGCGTGCGTTGCGGTGGCGCGCACGAGCGACGCCGAGCCGCTGCTGGCGGGGTTCTCGGGGCTGGAGATCGGCATGGCGGCGCTGGCGGGCTTCGCGGGCGCGGCGCTGGCGGCGGCGAGCGGATTGCTGAGGTCCTTCGACTTCGAGCTGGGCGGGGCGGTGACCGACCGCGG
>JALGUI010000200.1:5264-6438 GCA_029820915.1 Candidatus Zipacnadia bacterium
TACCTGGGCGTGGCAGGGCTGATCTCGCCGGCGCTGGCGCTGGCGTTCTATCTGGTCTTCGTGCTGCTCGAAGTGCCGCTGTCGTGGCGAGTGCTGGGCTTCTTCGCCGGGGTCTTCGCCATGGCCGCGGCAATGAGCTGGGCGCACGGCGGGCAGATGACGATAGTGCTGCTGGTGGGCTCGGGCGCGGTCTTCGTGCCCGGCCTGATCGGCTGGGCGGCGGGATCGGCCTTCCGCCCGGGGCACTGGTGGGAGTAGACTTGTCGGGAGCCGGGGAACGCAGTACTGTGCGGGTGACGCAATATGCAGATTGCACCGACAAGGAGCGGAGTTCGCCAAGCCGTCGCGCGGGCGCGCGCGGAGGGGGAGGTCGTGGGCCTCGTGCCGACGATGGGCGCGCTGCACGAGGGGCACCTGTCGCTGGTGCGGCGCGCGGTTCGCGAGTGCGACTTCACGGTCGTGAGCATCTTCGTCAACCCCACGCAGTTCGGGCCCGGCGAGGACCTGGACCGGTACCCGCGCGACCTCGAGGCCGACGCGGCGCTGTGCGAGGTGGAGGGCGTAGACCTGATCTTCGCGCCCGAGCCCGGCGAGATGTACGCCGAAGATGCGCGTACGACCGTGAGCGTGGCGGAGCTGACCGAGGGTCTGTGCGGGGCGTACCGGCCGGGACACTTCGACGGCGTCACCACGGTGGTGTGCAAGCTGCTCAACATCGTGGGGCCCGATCGCGCGTACTTCGGCGACAAGGACTATCAGCAACTCGTGGTGATCCGCCGCATGGCCCGTGACCTCGACATGCCCGTCGAGGTCATCGGCTGCCCGACCGTTCGCGAGGCGGACGGCCTCGCCATGAGCTCGCGCAACAGGCACCTGAGTGAGGCCGAGCGAGCCGCCGCACCGGCGCTCCAGCGCGCGCTGCAGGAGGGCGCGCGAGCGGCCGAGAGCGGCGCGGCGGGCGACGAGGTGGAGGGCATCGTCGCGGAGGCGCTGGCGCGCGAGCCGCTGGCTGCGGCGCGTGCCGGGCCACGGCGCACCGATGGTAATCGCGGCGGCGGCACACGTCGGACAGACGCGCCTGATCGACAACGTCAAGGTCGAGGGATGAAGCCATGCTTCGCATCATGTGCCGGTCGAAGATCCACGGCGCCACAGTGACGCAGACGGAGCTGTA
>JALGUI010000849.1 GCA_029820915.1 Candidatus Zipacnadia bacterium
GCCGAGGAGGCGTCGGACCCCGACGGGCTGGTGTTCTACGTCATCCCGATGAGCGGCGAGCCGCTGGAGTCCGGCGGGATGCGCGCGAGGTTCCCCATCCCGCCCCAGCACATCGGCGACGGGCAGTGGCACGAGGGCGCGCTGGCCTACGACTACACCGGCGAGCAGGGCATCAGGTGGGTGCACATCTCGCCGCGTCTGCGCGGTGAGCGGGCCCGCCTGATCCTCGATGACATCCGGTGGGTGGACCACGTCGGGCCCGTCCCGGCCGTCAGGGAGGTCGCGATCCGCGAGGTAGCGGGCCGCGAGGGCGACGAGTGCGTCGTCGAGGCCACGCTTGCGAACGCCGGCGATCGGCCGAGCGAGGCGGCGACGGCGTCGATTCAGGCCCCGCCCGGCCTGTCCGTACCCGGCGATGTAACGCGAGCGGTGGCGCCGCTGGCCGGAGCCGAGACGACGACGCTCGAGTGGACGGTGGTGGGACGGCGCGCGGGCGAGGGACGCATCGCTGTCAGCTTCCAGGCCGGGGAGCATGCCGCGACCAGCGTGGTGGAGCATCGCTGTCAGCTTCCAGGCCGGGGAGCATGCCGCGACCAGCGTGGTGGATTTCGCGCCCGAGCTTGCCATCGCCCGCTTCATCGCCGAGCGGTCGGTGCTGCCGATCGGGGAGGCGACCACTGTCGCCCTGACCGTCCGCAATGACGGGCACGCCGTAGTGCGTGGCCTGACCGCCGACCTGCAGCCGGGGCCGGCGCTATCGCCGGCCGGGGGCGGACCGAGGCGGACGCTGGACCTGCTGCGGCCGCAGACCGAGCCGCAGACCGAGGAGACGCTGACCTGGCGGGTGACCGCCGACGGGCAGTCGCCCGCGGCGCGCCTGCAGGTGGCGGTGCGGGCCGGGAACGCGGAGGGCGGTCGCGCGGCCGCCGAGCTGGTGCTGGGGCCACCCATCCCCGCCATCGACCGCGTGCCCGACCGTGCCACGGCCGAAGTGATCGCGGGCACCGCCGTCATCGGCAACGCGCGCCTGCGCATGCTCTTCCCCCGCGCGGAGTTCGGCTACGGCATCGGCGTGGTGCAGCGCCGCACGGCCGGCGGCTGGCAGACCGTCGCGACGCTGCCGCGGCTGACCCGCCTGGTGGTCGCCGGGGCCGACGATCGCGTGCTCGCCTATGCCGACTCCGCCAGCCCGGTGGCGCCCGCCGATGGCGCTGCATGTGCGCTTGAGCTTGCGGTGTCCGTGACCGATGGCAACGGGGTCTCGTGGCAGGTCGCGGAGGCGGTCTCGCTCTTCGAGGCCCCCGACCGCTTCGGGCTGCGCGTGACGGCGTCTTCGAGCCGGCCGGCGCAGGTGCTGGCGCTGGACGGCCCGATCGTGTGCGTGGGCGAGGGTGCGCCCGAGGGCACGCGGCGGCTCGACGCCATCTTCCCGGGGCTGGAGTGGCTGGTCGTCGAGCAGCCTCGACATCGCCCCCGATCACCCCCACCGCATCCGCTACGTCCCGCACCCGCACATGGTCACGGTGCCCATGATGTGCGCGCGGCTGGCGCTACCGGGCGGGCCGAACGCGACGGTCTCCTACTCCTGGGACCACCTGCGACCGTACGCGGGCGAGATGAACCGGCCCAGCGCGCTCTTCGCCTCGCCGGATCGCTTCGAGGGCAGAGCGTCCACCACCATGGGCATCTTCGCGCCCTCGATGCCGGAGCACATCGACCCGAACGAGACGGTGGCGCACACGCCGTTTGAGCTGGCCGCCGGCGAGGAGATCGAGCTGGCCGCCGACGTGGTGGTGCTTGAGTCGGCCCCGGGGGAGACGGCGCTGGCGGGCGTGCAGGAGTGGTTCGGCCGGCATGGCGTCTCCGAGCCCAACCCGCTCCCGCACGGAGATGATCTGGCGGACGAGGTCGAGTTCAGCATGGCCGCCTACCTGCGCTCGCTGTGGAACGAGGAGGAGGAGAAGTGGCACCCCAGCTTCTTCGGCCCCGCGAGCGGGCGCACGCCGCGGTGGATCCCGAGCTTCCTGTATGACCTGCGCGTGGGCATGGAACTGTCCGATGACGCACCGATGACCGGGGAGCTGCGGCGACGCTACGAGCGCGTGGTCGAGCTCAGCGGGATCGCGCCCGTGGCCGATGACATGGGCTTCCACTTCGCCGGCCCCGCCGCGCACGTGCTGGGCGAGAGCGACGCCGCGGGTGGGCTGATGGCGAGCCAGCGAGAGGACGGCTCCTGGCGCTTCCGTTCAAGGGCCGCGATTACGGGGAGCTCGGGCCCGACAACGCCGCGGAGGTCGGCACCTGCGCGCGTAATGCCTGGCGCCTGCTGCGCTTCGCCCGCATGACCGGCGACGCCCGCACCCGTGACGCGGGGCTGAGGGCGCTGGCCTTCATGGCGCGCTTTCGGGTGCCGCGGGCCGCGCAGGTGTGGGAGGTGCCGGTGCACACGCCGGACATCCTGGCATCCGCGGACGCCTGCGAGGCCTACCTCGAGGGCTACCTGGTCACCGGAGACCGGCGCTACCTCGACGAGGCCGTTTACTGGGCCTGGACCGGCCTGCCCTTCGTCTACTTCTGG
>JALGUI010000201.1 GCA_029820915.1 Candidatus Zipacnadia bacterium
GGGCCTGGACACGATCATCCTGCCCGAGCGCAACGCGGCGCAGGTCGGGGAGATATCGAGGGAGCACACCCAGGGCCTGACCTTCGTCTACGCCGACACCGTCGAGGACGTGCTCAAGGTGGCGCTGGAGGAGTAGGTGGCGCTGCTCGCGCCGCCGTTGTCGTTGCCGTCTGTAGGACAGGCTTCCAGCCTGTCTGCCGTTCATCGTCATGTGCGCGTGGCGACGACACCGCCGACGGCATTGACAGGTCCCGCCCCTGGGCGGGATCCTACGGTTGAAGGCGGCGCGCCCCCCTACGTCTACGGCGAACGGCGTCGGGCTGGAAGCCCGACCTACGCGGGGGCGTCGGCGGCGCGGTAGCGGCCTGCGGCCCTACGAGTCCTCCGGCCACGGGTTCTCCTGGTCGCCGACCTCCGAGCGCAGGCGCGCCAGCTCCTCCTTCAGCTCGGCGACGACGCCCGCGTAGGCCGGGTCGTCGTAGACCGAGTGCATCTCCATCGGGTCGCGTTCGAGGTCGAACAGCTCCCACTCCTGCGGGCCCGGCTCCTCCTCGTAGTAGAAGATGAGCTTGTGGCGCTCCGTGCGCACCCCGTAGTGCGCCCACACGCTGTGCCCGCCGTCGATGTGCATGTAGTAGCGATAGTAGAAGCTGTCGCGCCACTCCGCGGGCGTGGCGCCGGCGAGGCTGTCACGGAAGGTCACGCCCTGCATCTGGCGCGGAGTGGCCAGCCCCGCGTAGTCGAGGAACAGCGGCGCGAAGTCCACGTTGAGGATGATGTCATCGTTCACTGAGCCGGGCTCGATCTCGCGCGGGTAGCGCGCCACGAAGGGCATGCGCAGCGACTCCTCGTACATGAAGCGCTTGTCGTACCAGCCGTGGTCGCCGAGGAAGAAGCCCTGGTCGGAGGTGTAGATGACAATGGTGTCCTCGACCAGGCCCGCGTCGTCGAGCCAGTCGAGCATGCGGCCGACGTTGTCGTCCACCGAGGCCACGCAGCGCAGGTAGTCCTTGATGTAGCGCTGATAGGCCCAGCGCGTGTACTCCTCGTGGCTCAGGCCCTCGGGCGGCGCGACCTTGAGGTCGCTCTCCTTGAAGTCGCGGCTGATGCGCATCCTCGCCTCGCGGGCGGCGGTCGCGCGGTTCGCGTAGTCATCCCACAGCGTGGGCGGCTCCGGGATGTCGATGTCCTCGTACATGTCCGCGTGCTTGTCGTCGGTGTCCCAGGGGCGGTGCGGCGCCTTGTGGTGGGTCATGAGGAAGAACGGGCGGTCGGGATCGCGCCCATCGAGCCACTCCAGCGACATGTCCGCGATGATGTCGGTGGCGTAGCCCTCGAACACCTTCCTCTCGCCCTGGTCGAACATCTCCGGGGCGTGGTAGAGCCCCTGGCCGGGCAGCACGCACCAGCGGTCGAAGCCGCGCGGGTCGTGGATGCCACCGTGCCCGAGGTGCCACTTGCCGAAGGTGGCGGTCTGATAGCCCGCCGCCTGCAGCAACTTGGGCGCGGTCATCTGCCGCTGGTCCATGGTCTCGCGCAGGGTCGGCACGCCGTTGAGGTGGCTGTACTTGCCGGTGAGGATCGAGGCGCGGGACGGGGTGCAGATCGAGTTGGTGCAGAAGCAGTTGTCCAGCCGCACCCCCTCGTCCGCGATGCGGTCCATGTGCGGCGTACGGTTGATGACGCTGCCGTAGCAGCTCATGGCGTGCGCCGCGTGGTCGTCGCTCATGATGAACAGGATGTTGGGGCGGCGATCGCCCCCACAGCGCGTGCTCACGGGAGGGAACTCCCCTTTCTGGTCGCTATCGCTGCGCGATGATGCCCTCGTCGAGCATCCAGCGCACGCCTTCCCCGACCGACTGCCCGGCGGTGAACTGTGGCTCGTAGTCCAGCTCGCGGCGGGCCTTCTCGACTGTGAAGCACATATGTGCGGCGAAGAAGCGCATGCCGCGCTTGCTGACCAGGCCATCGTCCTCGTAGCGCTCGATGATGTCCTCGGCGGGCATGTGCTCGACTGCCGCCGGCACGCCCAGGGCATCGCACAGGAGGTCCGCCAGGTAGTTGTGTGTGATCGCGTAGCGTGAGGAGATGTTGTACTCACCGGCCTTCTCCGGCCGGTCCAGCGCGAGCACGAAGGCGTCGGCGAGGTCGCGCACGTCGCCGAACTGCACGAGTCCCTCGCCGCCTTCGGGGAGGATGATCGGCTCGCCGTCGAGTATTCGCTGTAACAGGCGCGGGTCGCGGCCGCCCCAGTAGTCCAGCAACCTGTCGCCGGGGCCGATAACCGCGGTCGGCCGCAGGATGGTCAGCGGCAGGCCGTGCTCGCCGCAGCGCTCGCGCGCCGCCTCGTCAGACGCCGCCTTGCCGTTGAAGCCGCCCCACTCGTCCGGCGGCGGATCGACCGGATGGCCCTCGTCGGCAGGCACGTACTTGAGCGGCATGAACACGCCCGTCGAGCCGCACTGCACGTAGTGGCCGATGCGGTCGTGGACGACGTCGATGACCGCCGCCGCACGCCGCCCGTTCATCGCGATCATGTGCACCGCGGCATCGAAGGTGCGCCCGTCGATGGCCGCCCGCAGCGCCCCATCCTCGTCGATGTCCGCGACGAGGCGCTCCAGGCCATCCGGCAGCGGGCGCTCTGTGCGCCCGCGGTTGACCAGCGTGACTTCATCGCCCCGCGCGACCAACCGCAGCGTGATCTCGCGTCCCAGGAATCTGCTCCCGCCGATGATCAGGACTCTCATGGCTCGTCTCCTTCGCTGTGTGTCTGCGTGTTCTCGTCGATGATCACGTTGAGCAAGCGATCGAGCCGTCGCACCTCGTGCGCTTCATTGGTGGCGGCGTACTGCTCCGGGTCGCCATTGCCCCAGACCTCGGTGACGACCCACCCGTCGCCGCGCGACTCCAGCCGCAGCGCGTAGATGCAGTGGCCGGTCCAACTCCGGTGCAGATAGAGCCAGCCGTCCTCCTCGAAGACGAGCCAGCGGTCGTCCTGCGATTGTGGGATCAGCCCCCTGACCAGCGCCCGGTATTCCGGCTCGTTGAGGTGGCACTCGCAGACCAGCCACGTGCGCTGCTCCGGCATCGGCTCGTTCCTGTAGCTGTCGCGCGTCGCACGCATGGTGGTCCTCCGGTCCTCTCGGGCCGGGGGCAAGTTCGCGAGCGGCCTGTCGCTTCCCTCCGGGAGGTAGTAACGGTTCGGCCTGCGAAACGATGCGATGCGACGGAGGACGGCACGTAGCACACGGAGGTGGCGGCATGCTCTACCGACCGTTCGGCAGGCTGGGCTGGCAGGTCTCGGCCATCGGCATGGGGACCTGGAACATCGGCAACCAGTGGGGCGAAATCGACGACGCGACCGCGTGGGCGACGGTGCGCGCGGCCCTTGATGCGGGGATGAACCTGTTCGACACCGCCGAGTCCTACGGCATCCCCAATGGCCTGAGCGAGGAGCGCCTGGGCGTGGCGCTGGCAGGGGTCCGGCCGCGCGTCTACGTGGTCTCGAAGATCGGCCACTGGGGCGAGCGGACCGGCCAGGCCGTGCCGCACACGACCGTGGACATGATCCGCCTGTGCTGCCACGCCTCCCTGCACCGGCTGCGCACCGACTGGGTGGACGTGATGCTCTGCCACGTCGGCGACATCGAGGACCCGAGCGTGTTCCTGGAGGCCTTCGAGGTCCTCAAGGAGCGCGGGCGCATCCGGGCCTGCGGCATCTCGACCAACGACCTCGATGTGCTGAAGCGCTTCAACGCGGACGGCGCCTGCGACGTGGTCGAGGTGGACTACTCGCTGCTGAACCGCGAGCCAGAGGAGAGCTTCCTGCCCTACTGCGCGGAGCACGGCATCGCGGTGCTGGTGCGCGGGCCGCTGCGCCGGGGGCTGCTGGCGGGGAAGTATGATCTCGCCTCCGAGTTCGCCGACCAGGTGCGGGCGGGCTGGAGTCCCGGAGGGCCACAGCGCGATGAGTACGAGCGGGAGATCACCAAGGTCGAGCGCGTGAAGCAAGTCGTCTCGCCGGGCGAAGAGATGGTGACCGCGGCGCTGCGCTACATCATCTCGCACCAGGCGGCCCCGGTGGCGATCCCCGGCTGCAAGTCGCCCGACCAGGCGGGCATGAACGCCGCAGCGGGGGCGAGGACGCTGACCGCCGACGAGTTGGCGGCGCTGCGGGCGGCGGTGCAGGGATAGGAGGACGGGCGTCATGGCCGAGACCGTTCGCTACGCCTGCGTCGGCTGCGGGGGCATCGCGAACAACTACCACCTGCCGGCGCTGGCGCGCATCGCCGAGGCCGAGTTCGTGATCGCCTGTGACATCGACGAGGAGCGCGCGCGCGAGAGCGCCGCGAAGTTCGGCGCGCCCGACGCGGTGACCGACTACGAGCAGGTGATCGCGCGCGATGACATCGACCTCGTGTGCACATTCACCAAGGTCGATACGCACGCGGAGATCGCCATCGCCACAGCCCACGCGGGCAAGCACGTGTTCGTCCAGAAGCCCTTCGCCCGCAGCGTGGCCGAGGGGAGGGAGATGGCGCGGGCCGCTGAGGAGTTCGGCGTGGAGATCGTCCCCGCGTTCATGCACCGCTACTTCGACGAGTCGCTGCTGGCGGCCGAGCTGGTGCGCGACGGGGCCATCGGCGACGTGGAGTTCATGCGCCAGCGCAACTGCACCCGCAATCCGCCGGAGACCGCACCCTCGTACGGCGGGGCGCAGGTGGACATGCCGACCTTCTCGATGCCGATGGAGTCGGCGCGCTCCATGTAGCGCTCGAGGTCGCCCTCGTCACGGTTGTAGTGCCGGTGAATGTCGATGATCATGGTCGTCGGCTCCATCCTCTCGTGGTGGACATCATAGTGCGCCTGCCGTTGCCGAACTCCACCTCGTCCCTACAGCGGGAGGCGCCTGCTGTTGCGGAACTCTACCTCGTTCCTGCAGCGGGAGGCCATGGCGGCCCCCCGCGAACATGTTGCCGCGCCGTTCGTGGGACAGGCCACCCGGCCTGTCGCCGTTCAGCCGTCTTCGTGTCCCGGTGGCCGCTGATAGAGCCCCCGCCCCCACCACGGCCAGTCCGTCGGCCGCTCCACCAGCCCGGCACGGACCGGGTTCATCCAGATGTAATGCGCGATCGCGTTGAACTCGCGCCGATCACGAACCACGTGGTCGAAGGTCTCATCCTGCCAGAG
>JALGUI010000202.1 GCA_029820915.1 Candidatus Zipacnadia bacterium
GCTCGTCGAGCAGGAAGACCTCGGGATGGTCGAGCACTTCATCCGCCACGAGGACCCGCGCCACACGTCGTTCATCAAGCCGCGGACCCTCGAGTGGTCCCTGCGCGCGCTCGATGGCTGGGTCGAGCTGTTCCGGGATCAGGCCTCGATCTTCGTCCTCGGCCAGGAGGACGACATCGCCCAGTGGGACGACCAGGGCGAGGAGGCGCAGGCTGCCTGGCGCGCGTGGCTGCGCGAGCGCTTTGCGGGTGACTTCGACGCCTTCAGCGCCTACGTGGGCGGCGTGGCCGGTGCGCAGGGCTTCGACGACGCGCCCTACCTCGACCACTTCGCCTCCCACGAGGCCTACGGCTACCCGCGCCGCGCGGCCTACCTCAAGTACCTGTGGCAGACCGAGGCCTACGCGCAGTACCTCAAGGCCCTCAAGGACCACTGCCGCGAGGTCACGCCCGGCGTGCCGGTCACGCAACGCTACGTCATCTCGCCTGCCGGCGTCGCCATCTCGCGCATGGCCGACTTCGACTACGACTACATGTACGGGCACCTTTCCGAGGAGGGCGCCGAGGGCCGCTACGGCTCCGGGAAGAAGATCTGGACCGGCATCTACGGCTTCTGCTCGCTGCTGCCGCTGCCGCGCGGGGGCTCGATCGGCAAGTGCCAGGCATCTACGGCTTCTGCTCGCTGCTGCCGCTGCCGCGCGGGGGCTCGATCGGCAAGTGCCAGGACCTCCACATCCGCCGCACCGCCATGACCGAGGCGGAGTGGGAGTTGAACGCCTGGACACTGCTCGCCAACGGCTGCACGGGCTACGAGTACTCCCCACTCTTCCCGGTCTGGGGCGAGCGCTGGGAGCCCGCCGCGCTGGTGGATGCCGAGGGCGGCCTCAACGACCAGGGGCGGCTGTCGCGTCAGGTCATGGACCGCGTCACCTCGCTGGGGCGCTACTGCGCGCACTACGACCGCTACGAGGACGTGGCGGTCTTCCACGACTCGGCCTACCAGAGCTGGCCGCCGCTGGGGGCGGGGCTGTCGCAGTCGAAGGTCGGCATCTACACCCTCATCCGCGAGCTGGGCTATCACGCCGAGCCGGTGACCATGTGGGAGATGACGCCCGAGAACCTGGCGACCAAGCGGGTCCTGCAGCGTGCCCATCGCGCCCGAGGTGCAGGACGCGATCCGTGAGTACGTGCGCGGCGGCGGGACACTCATCGCGATCTACTGCGCGCACGGCCAGGGCTTCCCGGGCTGCAACTCATGGGAGTTCGCCGGCGACGTGCGGGAGTGCGCGCAGGAGCTGTCCTTCGACGACCCGCCCGCGACCGCACACCTGGGCGACGTGCTCGGCATCACCGCCGGCGGAGGGAATGTGCGGCATGCGTCCGTCCGCGATGAGCGCCGGACGGTGGTACTTGCGCAGTACAATGCCCTGGTGGACGAGGGCCGCTGGGCCGACGAGGAGGCCTCCTGCGGGCTGCTGGTGCCGGTGCCGGACGCCACAATCGTCGCGCGCTTCGAGGACGGCTCGCCGGCGGTCATCGCGCAGGAGTTCGGCCAGGGCACGGCGATCACCATCGGCATCGACGTGGGCCTGATCGCGGACAACATCGTCCAGGAGAGCATGTATGCGGGCCTCGACGAGATGTTCGCGGCTCTGGGCTGCCGCAAGGCCTACGAGACCGGCGACTACCACGTGGAGGCCGGGATGTGGCACAACGATGCGGGGGAGCGGCTGCTGATCCTGGTCAACCACGACGCCGAGAACCCGCGCACGGCGCCGCTGCCCGACGGCGCCACGGCCACGATCGAGCCCTGGCGCGCGCACGTGTGGACCTCCGACCGGGGGTCGCTGTAGGGAGTACGTAGGGAGTACCCTGTGCCGCCGGCGCCCTCGCCGGCGGGCGGCGCGGAGCGCCGCTGCCGTCGTCGTTCCGTGCCACGGGCGTTCGCGCAGCAAACCCCGTGCGACTGCGATGCGCTCTGCTGGAGGTCGCTGACAACCTCCCGGGTGCCCAACTCGTGAGCGGTCCCGCCGGACCAATCGCGAGATAGCGGCAGGCTCGAAGTCTGCCTCACGTTAGCCGATCTCCGCCGACGGGGGCGTCGGCGGCACACGACATCTTACGAAGGAGCCATCACCATGCCCGACACAGACGCGCCTGACCGCCCAAACATCATCTGGATTATGGCCGATGACCTGAGCTGGGGAGACCTCGGCTGTTTCGGCGGGGAGAAGATCCTCACGCCGAACATCGACCGCCTCGCCGAGGAGGGCCTGCGCTTCACCGCCTGCTACTCCGGCTCGACGGTCTGCGCGCCCTCTCGCTCGTCGCTCATGCAGGGCCTGCACCAGGGCCATGCCACCGTGCGCAACAACTCCGCGCCCGGCGGCTACCGCCACAACCTGCAGCCCGATGACGTGACGGTCGCCCAGGTCCTGCAGGGCTCCGGCTACGCCTGCGGGCTGTTCGGCAAGTGGGGGCTCGCGGTCGAGGACCAGACCGGCCGGCCGAACGAGAAGGGCTTCGACGAGTTCTGCGGCTACCTCAACCAGCGCCACGCGCACAACTACTACCCGCCGTATCTGTTCCGCAACACCGAGCGCATCGAGTTCCCGCAGCACGCGGGTCACGATCACACGGCGCCCAACGAGTATGACCGGCAGGGCCGCATCACCCCCAACGGCATGGCCGAACCCGGCGCCGCCCGCTACTCGTTCGACGTCTACGCCGAGGCGGCCGAGGAGTGGGTACGCGAGAACGCCGATGGTCCCTTCTTCGCGTATCTGGCCTACACCACCCCGCACCAGGCCTTCGAGGTGCCGGAGCTTGGCCCGTACACCGATCGCGACTGGCCGATGCTGCACAGGATCTACGCGGCAATGGTGACGCGCATGGACGACGCCATCGGCCGAGTGCTGGACACCCTCGACGAGACCGGCCAGGCCGACAACACGCTGATCTTCCTCACCTCCGACAACGGCTACAGCCACCGGGGCGTCGGGGAGGCGCCGACGCTCGACGAGTTCTTCGGCCACCACGGGCCCTACAAGGGCGAGAAGGGCAACCTGCACCAGGGCGGGCTGCGCGTGCCGACGGTGGCGCGCTGGCCGGCGGCCATCGAGCCGGGCCACACCTGCAACCACGCGTGGGCCTACTGGGACCTGATGCCCACCGCGGCGGAGCTTGGCGGGGCTGAGTGCCCGGCGACCGACGGCGTCTCCATCGCTCCCATCCTGCGCGGGGAGGTCCACCGCCTCGCCGACCGCCCGCCCCTGTACTGGGAGCATGGCAACGCGCAGTCGGTGCGGCTTGCGCAGTGGTGGGCGTATCGCTCGGACCCGGAGCAGCCGGTGGAGGTCTACGATGCGGACCAGGACCCGCAGCAGCAGCATGACCTCGCCGCCGACCTGCCTGAGGTCGTCTCTCGCGTTGAGGAGATCATGGCCTCCGAGCACGAGGAGAACCTGTACTTCCCCGCGCCCGGCCAGAGCCGCGAGGAGTGGGAGGCCGCCCTCGCCGCCGAGGGCATCGAGCTACCCGTCAACATCGACGTGTAGCGGACGGCAACGGCCGGTCGGGTACGTAGACCCGCCCCTCCACGACGGCAACGACCGCGCCAGCGCCGACCGCGCTCGGTCGGCTGCGCGGCACAGCGGCGATAGCCCACGGGAGGAAGACCGGCAGATGACCCGCATGACCGTGGTGCGCCTGAGCGTCATCGCTCCGCTGGTGCTGATCCTGGTGGCCGCCGCGGGCGCCGATGAGGCCGACCTGCGCGCCCTGACCGAGGGTGTCGCCGCCATCGACGCCCCCGGCATCCCCGGCCCCGTGGCCCCCTTCGGCGACGACGCCTTCGCCGTGGTCATGGGGCACGAGCGCGACGCCGACCTGCCCGTCGTCGCGGCCACGCGCTTCGGCGCCGGCCGAGCCGTCGCGCTGGGCAAGGACAGCTTCCTCGCCGCCGCGCTCGAGATGGCCGACACCGAGCGCCTGCTCGTCAACGCCATCCACTGGGCCGCGTCCTCAGAAGACCCCCGCGTGGGCGTCTTCCGCTGCGACGGTCTCGCCGAGGCCCTGCGCGAGCGCGGGCTGCGCGCCGAGCAGGTCGATCTGACCGACCTCTCCGCGCTCGATGCCATCGTCCTCACCCCCGACCACGCCCCGGCCGAGGTAATCGACGACCTGTCGCGCTTCGTGCGCGACGGCGGTGGACTCGTGGCCGGCTTCCTCGGCTGGGGCTGGCTGCAGCTCAACCCCGGCAAGGCCCTGGCCACCGACAGCCTGAGCAATCGCCTGCTCGCCCCCATGGGCATCGTGTGGCTCGACGGCTACCTGCGCCCCACGGCCGACGACGTGTACGCGGTGGGCGATCCGCCCTCGCCGCTAACCAACGCGTCCGTGGCTCTCGACGCCGCCCTTGCGCACGAGGCGGGCGAGGCCGAGCTGACCGCGGAGCAGCTCGACCAGGCGAGCGCCATCCTGTCCCGGATAGTCGATGCGCTTCCGCCCGAGGACGAGATGCTGCTGCCCCGCATCGCCGAGGCCACGCGCGATCGGCGCGGGCAGGTGGTGCCCACGGCCGATGAACCGCTCGAGGCCGCCGATATCCTCGATCGCCTCGCGCTGACCCTCGACGTGCGGGAGGCACTGCGCGCGCCGGCCGAGGCCATCGGCGCGCATCCGGCGGCCGCGGTTTACCCGGGCGCGGTGGCGGACGACGCCCCGCGCGTCAGCCGCGGCTTCGAGGTGGACACCTCAGCCCACGGATGGCACGGCACGGGCCTCTATGCCGCGCCCGGTGAGGTCATTCGCGTGGAACTCCCGCAGCAGGTCGCCGATGGCGCCCTGGGCGTGCGCATCGGCTCATCGAGCGATCGCATCTGGCACAGGCAGCAGTGGAAGCGCGCGCCCGAGGTCTCGCGCGCGTATCCGCTGGACGCCGCCGAGACGCCGGCCGGCAACGCCTTCGGCGGGCTGGTCTACATCACCGTGCCGCGCGACTGCGAGCACGGGACGGTGCCCGTCACCGTCCACAACGTCGTCGAGGCGCCGTACTACGTGCTGGGCGGGGCATCGCTCGATGACTGGCGGGAGCGACTGCGCGCCCTGCCCGCCCCGCGCGCTGAGCTGGCGGGCAGCAAGGTCATCCTGACGGTGCCCTCGGAGGAGATCCGCGAGCTTGATGACCCCCGGCGGCTGATGGCGCTGTGGGATCGCGTCGCGGACCTGCAGGCCGACCTCGCCGCCTACCCGACGCGCGATCGCGAGCGGCCGCTCCGCTACTGCGCCGACGTGCAGATCTCCGCCGGCTGGATGCACGCCGGCTACCCGATGATGGTCCCGACCATCACCGCGCACCGGCTCGTCGATGCCGACCATCTGCTGACCGAGGGCGACTGGGGCCTCTGGCACGAGATGGGGCACATGCACCAGAGCCGCGACTGGACCTTCGAGGGCGCGGGCGAGGTGACCGTGAACCTCTTCACGCTCTACGTCTACGAGCAGGTGTGCGGCAAGGACCCGGCGTCCTCGCACGAGTCGCTCACCGGCGAGGGCGCGCAGGAGACCGTGCGGCAGTACTTCGCCGACGGCGCGCCCTTCGACCGCTGGAAGTCCAAGCCGTTCCTGGCGCTGTACATGTACCTGCAGCTCCAGCAGGCCTTCGGGTGGGAGGCCTTCAGGGCCGTCTTCACCGAGTACCGCGACCTGCCCGACGAGGAGCGGCCGAAGTCCGATGACGAGGAGCGCGACCAGTGGCTGGTGCGCTTTTCGCGCCGGGTGGGGCGCAACCTGGGGCCGTTCTTCGAGGCATGGGGCGTGCCGACCTCGGACGAGGCACGGCGGTCGATCGCCGACCTGCCCGCCTGGATCCCCGACGACTTCCCGCCGGGCGGCGAGGACTGACCCGCCAGGGTCTGCCGGACCTCGGCTCAGATGCCGAGGAAGCCCTCATGGAAGAAGACCGGCTCGTAGCCGCGCTCGGTGACCCAGCGGATCATCACGTCCAGCCGCTCGGCGTGGTCGGGCAGGTAGTTGGGGTAGAAGGGCCAGAAGTACTGCTCGTGGGTGAACAGGTCCATGATCTCGGCGGTGCGCGGATCGTCCGCCAGCGCCTCCAGCCGCGGCTCGATCTCCCCCAGCGGCACCGTGTTCCCGCACAGGTCGATGTTGCTGAACACAATCCCGCTGTCGAAGTCCTTGAGC
>JALGUI010000850.1:0-970 GCA_029820915.1 Candidatus Zipacnadia bacterium
ACATCCGCCCGCGCGATGATAGCAAGCTCCCGGCCCCAGTCCATGGCCTCAGCTCCATCGGCCGCACACGCGCTGGTGGCGAGCAGCGCCGCCAGGCCGAACGCCGTGCGCCCCGCCACCATCATCGCTCACCCATGCGCGCCAGCCTGAGCACGCGCCCGGCGATGCCGTCGAGCGTGACCTCGAACTCGCGCGCGCCCGGCGTGACGGCCGTGAGCGCCTCGTCGCTGTCCGCGTCGGTGATCTGCCACGATGCTCTCCCTGCCACCCGCAGCGTCGCGCTCTCGCTCCCGCGCACGTAGGCCACGATCTCGTCGTCCAGCTCGTACGCGGTCACCAGCGCCTCGCCGTCGGTCACCGAGAGACGCCGCGTCGCCGTCCCGTCAAGCAGCACGTTCTCGATGCGCGCCAGCAGATCGTTGGTGCGCGCGACGGCGGCCAGCGTCGCTGCGTCGCTGCGGTGGTAGGTCCACAGCACGTAGCCCAGGCACGGCGCGAACGCCCCCTCCAGTATCGAGGCCCGCATCTGCTCGGCCGCGAAGACCTGGCGGCCATTGCTCGGCTCGCCCAGCGTCAACCCGACCAGCACCCGATCGCTGCCCGCCGCCTCGACGATCGGCGCCAGCTCCTCGCGCACGACGGCCGCGGTGTCGTAGATCATGGGGACCTGGTGATCGAGGGCGCGCGTCAGGTCCGCCGGGTCATGCAGGAAGAAGTACATGTCGTCGGGCTCGGTCCCGATGGCCAGCCAGCTAGCCTCAGCGACCGCGTCCAGCAGCATCTCCCGCCAACCCAGGAAGCTGTCGGTCACCAGGCTGCACTTGAAGTGAACCCACGCCTCGTGCAGCGCCCGGTGTTCGGCGGGGTTGGCCTCAAACTCGCGCGGCGAGGTGTCGGGCAGGTCCCGATAGCGCTCGGCACGGTAGCTCTCCCACAGACCCAAGCAGCGCGGGCAGAAGCAGATGCCATG
>JALGUI010000850.1:985-2578 GCA_029820915.1 Candidatus Zipacnadia bacterium
GGGCGAAGCGCGCGATGTTGGCGCCCTCATACTGCCAGGCCTCGCCCCGATAGGACGGGCACGGGATCCCCGGGTTGCGCGTCCCATCGATCATGCACGCCTGCGCGTCCTCGATCTCCGCCAGCATCTCTCGGTAGTCGGGGTAGCAGTAGGGCGAGTAGTCGTTCGAGACCGCGAAGCCCGCCGCCACGCAGTCGCGCACGGCCTGGCTGAGCGTCTGCGAAGGTGGGTCGGCCCAGGCCGTGGCCCACAGGTTGACCGCGTTGAAGCCCATGTGCGCGGCGCACGGGACGAAGTCGGTCGGAAAGCCGGTGATCGGCGGGCCGGACAGGCCACAGATCATGCGCTCGGGACGCTCCGCTCGCGGCATCTCGATGCTCGCGACCTCGAACCCGAACGGCTCCCCCTGTCGCCCGCCCTCCCACTCCAGCCACAGCCGCGCCTGTCCCCGCCGCCCCGGCGGCCAGGTCGTGGTCAGGTACATCGGGCAGTACTCGACCGTCCCCGCCAGCCGGTAGCGCGTCCCATCCTCCATCGGCTCGGGGGCGATCTGCCAGGCGCTGTAGCCGCCCGCCACCGCGATGCCGTCAGGGAGCTCGAGCACGATCGCGGGCCTGGCTGCGACCGGGTCGGAGAAGTCCATCTTCGCCGAGAACCACACGGTCGAGGGAAACTCGGGCGTCACGTGGGCGGTCGGGCGGCCGAAGTACGCAAAGCCCGTCTCGGGCTCGGGCGCGAGCCAGCCCCAGCCGTGGGCGCGGCCGGTGATCTCGGCCGCCTCCTCGGGGCTGACCTCGCACACGGACGGGTCGGCGAACCACGCACTGCCGGTCGCGTTGTGGAGCATCAGCGAGATGCTCATGCGCTCCCGGTCGGCCGAGTTGAAGATGCAGGTGAGCTTGCGCCAGCCCGTGCCTCGTTGCCCACGAACAGGCGCAGCCCGCCGCCGGTGGAGAGCAGGTCCTCGCCGCGCGCCCAGACCTCTGCGGCGTAGATGGTGCGCGGCTTCACATCGAAGACCTGGCCGAGGCTTGAGTAGACGGGGAGAGTCTGCGCGATGCGCACCGAGTTCACTGGAGTCCGGGCGCCCCCGCCCGGACCGCTGTCACGCCTGACCTCCGCATCGACGCTGACCTCGATCTGGCCTTCATCCGCCTCCCAGTCGCGGACGCTCCAGCCCGACGTCTCGCTGGCCAACTCGCCCTCGAAGGTCGGGTTGATGAGCAGGTTGTCCCCTGCCGCGAGGGCGAGACCGGCGTGCGCCAGCACGAGGATGATCGGCAGCCATGCACCCATACCTCGACGGGCCATCATGTGCCTCACCTCCAGTGCATGGGTCGCGCCTACAGCTTCTCGAGCTTCGCGACGCCCGCGAGTAGCTTCTTGACGCCCCCACCGCCCTTGAAGGCCACCGTCACCTTCCAGTCGCCCGCGTCCGGCTCAGCGGAGACGATGATGCCCTGGCCGAACTTGGCGTGTCGCACCTTCTCCCCGGCGCGCCAGGCGGCGTCGCCGTCATCGCCGGACTTGCGGGCGCGCTTGCGCGGCTTGCGCGGGCGCTTCGGCTTCTCCAGCTCGGCGGTCTCGTCCTCG
>JALGUI010000203.1 GCA_029820915.1 Candidatus Zipacnadia bacterium
GCAGCGCCTCGATCTCGCGGCGGGTCGGCTCCGGCGGCCGGAGCCGATCGAGGCGGTCGAGGTCGAAGGCGCGCAGGGCCGACAGGCTCCGCACGGTCCCGGCCGAGACGGCCAGCCCGCCTGCGCCGGGGGTCGCGCACTCGGCGCAGACGATGCCGCCCTCGGACGCGAGATAGACGCCGCCGAGCGTCTTCGCGCCGCAGGCCACGCAGCACTCGACGACCGGCCCCAGCCCACTCATCTCGAGGTACGCCAGCTCGAAGGCCCAGCTCAGCAGGGGCGGGTCGTCCGAGGCCTGCATGGCGCGCAGGTAGGCCTCCAGCATGTCGAAGAGCCCCGGCACGGCCTCGCCCGGCTCGGTGGTGCGCAGCACCAGCTCACAGGCGGCGGCGGCGTAGGCGTAGCGGGCCATGTCGCGGCGCAGCTCGTAGAAGGAGTCGATGACGCGGGCCTGGGTGAGGCGATCCGCGCCCCGGCCCTCGACCAGGAAGAGCTTCGAGAGCGCGAAGGGCTCGACCGCGGCCGCGAGCGAGCTGCCGGGCTTGCCGACGCCCTGGGCGGCCGCCTCGACGAGGCCGCGCTCGCGCGTGTAGAAGCTGACCATGCGGCCCGTGCCCCGGAAGGGCCGGGCGATGAGCGTGATGCCGGTGGCCGTATAGGTCGCCATAAGGCGGTCACGAAGGAAACGAAGGTAACGACGGTAACGACCGCAACGACGGGAGCGACGGCAACGGCAACGGCGACGCCAGGCGTCCATCGCAGAGGCGGTCGCCTACAGGACGCCAAGCTCCTCGGCGATGGTGCGGGTGGCGCTGGTGCCGATGCGCGTGGCGCCCGCTTCAACCATGGCGCGCGCGTGCGCCAGCGTGCGGATGCCGCCCGCGGCCTTCACCCCGACCTCGGGCGGCGCCACCTCGCGCAGCAGCCGCACGTCCTCGACCGTCGCGCCTGAGGGCCCGAGGCCGGTCGAGGTCTTGACGAAGTCCGCGCCCGCCTCGATGGCCAGCTCGGCGGCGACGCGCTTCTCCTGCTCGCTCAGGTAGCACATCTCCAGGATGACCTTCACCACGGGCTGCTCGACCGCAACCGCGTAGGCGGCGCCGACCACCGCCGCGATGTCGTCGAGCACCGCCTCGCGGTCGCCGGACTTGAGCGCCGTGACGGCCATCACCATGTCGATCTCGTCCGCGCCGTGGGCGATGGCCTGGCACGCCTCGAAGGCCTTGGCGTCAGTGGTCGTGGCGCCCAGCGGGAAGCCCGCGACGGTGCCGCAGCGCACGCCCGTCCCCGCCAGCTCGGCGGCGACGACATCCACCCACCAGGGCTGCACGCACACGCCCGCCACGCCCAGCTCGGCGGCCGCCTCGCACGCGGCCAGAGCATCGTCGCGCGTGGCGTCGGGGGCCAGCACCGCGTGGTCGATCATGGCGATGATATCGCGGTCATCCGGCATGGCGTCAGCTCTCCTCGTCCGGCTCCTTCGGCGACCTCGGCCGGCCGGTCTCGTCGCGCCCGGGGGCGAGCACGCCGCGCAGGTCGCGGATGGCGTCGCGGGCCAGCTCGTAGTCGGCGGGCGGCTCGAACAGCGCCGCATCGGCCCCGGCCGCCGCCGCGCGCTCGGCATCCTCGCGGCCGGTGATACCGTAAGCGGCGATGACGATGACGTCGCCGGGGATGTGCTCGGCGAGTCGCTCGGTGACGGATAGGTCCACCTCGCCGGTCGCGATGTCGCGGTTCTCGACGGCGAGGATCTCGATGCCCGCCGCCAGCGCGCTGTCGAGCTCGAAGGCGTCGCGGATCACGGCCACGGGCGCCATGCGCAGCTTGCCGGCCGCGCGTGCCATCTGCTGGAGCGTGTCGTCGTCCACCAGCCCGACGACGAGCGCAACGGCGTCGGCGTCGTGGCGCCACGCCTGGTAGACCTGGTACTCGTCCACGAAGAAGTCCCAGGCGATGACGGGCAGGGCCATGTACCTGTGCGCGCGCCGCAGCAGGTGCAGCTCCGAGCCGACGTCCGGGTCATCGGTGGCGACCGTAAGGGCGGCCGCGCCGGCGCCGGCAAACTCCTGAGCCACGAAGCGCGGGTCGAACATCAGCCGCGCCCGCGCCGCCTCGACCGGCGGGCGCCGGATCTCGGCGATCAGTCGCAGCTCGCGCCCGGACAGCGCCGCGCGCAGGTTGCGGCCCGGCTCGACGCCCTCCAGCATCTGCCGCACCAGCTCGTGCTGGGGCAGCGCCTGCTGTGCCGCCGCCACCTCGCGGCGCTTGCGATCGGCGATCTCGCGTAGCGCGTCGATCATGGCGTGGCACGACCTCACAACTGCGGCCCGGGCGGTCCGGGCTGCTGGATGATCTGCTCGAACATGAAGGCCTGCCGGGTCATCAGCCAGACGGTCAACAGGCCCCAGATGACGACGAGCCCGCCCATGAGCAGCACCCACAGCCAGCGCCCGGGCTCCGTCGTGTCGTGCGTGCGCCGGTGCATGGCGATGAGCACGAGGGCCGCCGCCAGGGCGATGATGGCGTACGCCGCCCAGCGCCAGGGGCTGGGGTAGCGAACCACCTCCCACCGGCCCGGCGCGGGCTCGCCCCGCCCCGCGGCCGGGTCGGCGCCGGGGGCCGGCGTGGCGTCGCGCTCATCGGCCACGCGGTCCATCGCGCGGGCCAGCGGCACCCACAGGTGCGTGGTCAGCAGCGCGGCCTCGCCCGCCAGCATCAGCAGGATCGCGACCAGCGCGCCCCACGACAGCAGCTCCTCGCGCCTGTCGTCCAACGTGGGCAGGCCTCCGCGGGCCGACCTCCGAGCGGGCGCGCGCGGCCACGTCGGTCGGGTGCGTGGCCACGACAGGCCGCGTGGCCCGAGCACGGTCGGGCGCGCTCAGCCGGTGAGTTGTCCCAACATGAGCGCCTGCCGGACAACGACCCACGCCGAGAAGAGCCCGAACAGCGCGGCGAAGGCGGACAGCAGGAGCACCCAGGTCCAGCGCACGCGCTCGCCGGTGTTGCCGAGCAGGCGGCGCACGGCGAAGACTCCGAGGCCGAGTGCCAGCGCCGACGTCGCGTACGCCGCCCAGCGCCAGGGGCTGAGTCGCGGCCCGCGATCGGCGTCGGCCTCGTCGGTCGAGGTCGCGTCGTCGGCACCGGTGCCGTAGAGGTCCGGCTCGTCCTCCAGCAGGAGGTTGGCGGTCTGCGCCATCGGCACCCACAGATGCGCGGCCAGCAGAATCACCTGGCCGGCTATGAGGAACACAACCAGGACGACTGCGCCCAGCGATAGCTGCGCGTCAAGCCGGTCATCCATGACTGCGTGGCCTCCTGCTGCGCCGGGCACCAGTGCGGCCGCGCGCAGGCTATCCCCCCGACGACCGCGCGCCCACCGGCGCCACCTCCAGCACCACCAGGTGCGGGACGGGGTAGACCGCCTTCTTGTGGTCCCAGTCGAGGATGGTGCGGGTGCCGGCGGTTCTGCCGATGATCTGGGCGCCTCCGCGCCCGTAGAACTGGCCCATCAGGCTCGGCGACCTGGCGAAGTCCAGGACGACGGTCTCGCTCGGATGGGGTTCGGCGCCCGACAGGCCACGCGTGGTGACGCCCAGGCGGTTGCTCTGGTTCAGGGGGAAGGTGGAGGCGTGGCGCACCTCCTTGCCGGCCGCCAGCGGCGACGGGTAGTAGTCGTCCACGACCAGCGCCCCCCAGAAGAACAGGCCGGGCGAGTGACGCGCGACGTCCATGGGCAGCAGCGGCGTGACGCGGATGGTGATGGAGACGGCCAGAAGCACGGCGGTCATGACCACGGCCCACGTCTGTTGAATCTCGGAGCTCCACAGGAAAAAGCCGACGAGGGCGAAGCCGGCCAGCGCGAAGACGTCAAAGATCACCTCGGAGCCGATGCGGTACTTGACGCTGGTGGCGATGGGCATGGGATTGCTGCCATCGCGCAACTGCTCGGTGGCATCCATCGCCTCGGGCGCGGTATCGACGATGCTCAGGATGATGGTGAGCACGGCTGCGGCCATGAAGATGACGCCGCATGTCCTGGTCAGGAAGTGCACGTGGCATCCCTCGCTTCGCGGGGCATCGTGCGTATGCGGGCCTGAGGCGTCGGCCCGGTGATAGATCGCTTGCGCAACACAGGCCGCGCGGGCCGCTCACACCAGCGGCAGCGCCACCGGCTCGCCGGCCTCCGAGGCCCGGTAGGCGCCCAGCGCGACCTCCACCGCCTTCAGCCCGTCGCGGCCGGTGATGGGCACGGGCTCGCCGGTCTCAACACAGCGCACGAAGTCTGAGATCAGGTCGGCGTTGATATCGTGCCCGTACGACTCCCACAGGAAGCTGTCGTCGCCCACGCGCCAGGCGTCAACGCGCTCGACGAACAGGTCCACCCAGGCGTTGCCCTCGGTGCCGACCACGGCCATGGTGACGTCGCCCCAGATCGGGTAGTTCGCGGGCCGCGACCAGGATGCATCGAGCGTGGCGACGCAGCCGCCCTCGAAGTTCATGGTCAGGATGCCGGCATCATCGCAGGGCAGCGAGGGGTCGAAGACGGTGTCGATCTCCGCGTAGACCTTCACGACCTCCTGCCCGAGCACGGCGCGCATCACGTCCACCACGTGCACGGTGTGATCGATGACCGCGCCGCCCCCGGCCAACTCGGGGTCGTTGAACCACATATCCGGGTTCTGGCCGCGGTTGGTGCCCTTGATAGCCAGGATCTCGCCCAACTCGCCGCCGCGCGCCATCTCCAGCAGCCGCCTGAAGGCCGGCGAGTACCGGCACGGGAAGGCGATCATGAGCTGGACGCCGGCGGCGTCGCAGGCGTCGATCATTGCCTGCGCGTCCTCGACCGACACCGAGATGGGCTTCTCGCACAGCACGTCCACGCCCGCCTGGGCGGCTGCGGTCACGTCGCGCCGGTGGTTCACGTTCTCGCTGGTGACGATCGCGCCCTGGATGCCGTTGTCCGGGGCGAAGAGCGCCTCGGGGGTGGCGAAGAAGCGTGTGCCGTAGCGCCCTGCCGCCTCCTCGCCGCGCTCGGCGTCGTTATCCCACACGCCCGCCAGCTCCACGTCGGGCAGTCCGCCGATCGCGGTGGCGTAGAAGTCGGCGTGGATGTGCGCGAAGCTCATGATCCATGTAATATCCCTCCACCGTTCCAACGCAGCACGCGGCGACTGCCGCTAGTGCCAAGTTGCACAAGTCCGCGTGTCATGGTCGGCTGCCAACGGCATGTGCAGGTGAGGTCGCTTCGCGACCTCTGGGGAGTTTGCTGAGCAAACTCCAGAGCGCTCGCGCTGCGAGCGCAGGGCGCCCGCACTACGGCATGGTTCTCAGCTACCTTTTCCGAGAAGAGATTCGTACGACAGGCGCCCTCGCCTGTCGAGTCGTTCACACTCGGACTTCTGCAAGTAAGCACTAGCCGGTAGCTGGTAGCTGATGGCTAGAGCTCGACGACATTGCCGCCGGCCTCGTTGGAGGCCATGGCGGCGAGGGCCACCTCGACGGCGGCCAGCGCCTCGTCGCCCGAGATCGCCGGC
>JALGUI010000204.1 GCA_029820915.1 Candidatus Zipacnadia bacterium
CCCGGCGAGGTCGGCGATCTCCATGGCGTAGCGCAGGGCCACCTCGCTGTGCTGGGATCCGTCCACCCCGACCATGATCGCTCTCATCCGACCGCGCTCCCTCCAGTTGACAACTTCGGACGCACCCAGTAGTTCGCGCAGTGGAGCGGCTCTCCTGCCTCCCGGCGCCCTGCTGTCATGCCTCCGGCGTCGCGCCAGGTCACGTGCCCGGCTCGATCGGCGGGCCAGGTGCCGCCCCTCGCCAACGGCTATTGGGGCAGCACGAGCTGAACGCGGGCCCGCGGCCGCACCGTGGCCACATCGTCGTCCTCGTAGCGCATCACCGTGAACTGCCCGCGCCGCAGCGTCGGGAAGCTCCCGGTCACCTGCGCCGACACATCGCGGCCCTCCGCGCCATCAGTCGGCTGCACCGCGACCGGCCCGTACCAGACCGCGCCCTCGCGGCCGAAGCGGTAGAGGAAGACCTGCTGCAGCTCGGCGGCGCCCTCGGGCACCGTGAACTCGCCCTCGATCTCGCGCCAGTCATCGCCGAAGCGGTTGGTGAGGCCGCCGACGTCGCGCGTCTCGCCGCCCTCGAGCACGAAGCGCAGGATGACGTGGCTCTGCGCGCCGCCCTCGGATCGCCCGGAGATGCTCACCCGCAACGCCGCCCCAGGCGTGACCTCGCGCCGCACCCCCAGGCGCACCACGAGGTAGCCGTCATCGAAGCCACGGAAGCCGGTCGGGTCGTCGGCGTCCGCCCGCGACGCGCCGTCATCGTCGAGCAGCGGCAGCACGGTGAGCGTGCTGCCCGCGCGCGGGCGCATGACGAGCCTCATGCCGCGCTCGAGCGCGCCCTCGTAGCGCACCCGCGCCCCATTGTCGCCCACCGACGGATTCGTGACCGTGTCCCGCAGGCAGTCGATAGCGACCGCGGGCTGCACATTCGTCGCCAGCCGGAAGCCCGGCTCGAGCCACTCGGTCCCGGACTCGCCCACGTCATGCGGCTGGGCCAACGCGATCGCCGTGTCCTCGCGCGCCGTCAGCTCGGTCGGCCCGCCCTCGTCGGCCTCGGCGCGGAGCCCGAACGGGCCGGCCGGGGTGCCGTCGAAGTCGGCGGGCACCGTCACCCACCAGTCGGCGACGCGGCGCTCGCCGGGCTGCAGATCGCCCAGCGTCAGCGTCGGGGGCCCCGATGCGTTCGGATCGACCACAAAGCCCTCGGGAGCCGACAGCGTGATCGAGGCATCGTGCGCGATGGCCTCCGCCGGGTCGAGGAAGAACGACTCCTCGCGGGCGTTCTCGACGATGACCCGCGGATGGATCATCCCGCCGGGCTCGGCGCCTTCGAGTGGCAGGTCGGCGTAGAGGCGTAGCGGCGGGTAGGCGCGGACCACGCCCATGCCGACGTCCTCGAGCGCCAGGATGCGCCGCCAGTGCAGGCGCCGCGACACGCCGCGCGTGTTCCACTCAGGACCCTCGGGGATGCCGGGGTCATCGTTCCATGCCTTGCGCGCCGCGCAGTCTCCGGAGCAGTAGAGGAAGTAGCCCATGTTCTGCGGGACGCGCTGCTTCGCCATCGCCAGGCACTCGTCCCACGCGCACAGCCTCATGCCGCCGGGGTGCGAGACCTGCGAGAAGAACAGCCAGTCGTTGTCCCGCGCGAGGGCCACGTAACGCTCCCAGACCGCCTGGTTGTTCGGGTAGGCGAAGAAGCCGTCGCACACGCCGGGTCGGATGATGTCCGCCCACCGTATCGGCACGAGCATCGGCCGATCGAGCGGGGCGCCCTCAGCCACCATGTCCAGCGACAGGTGGTTCGTCTGCTGGTAGTACCACACCAGCCGTCCGCCGGACGCCTCCTTCATGGCCGCGTGGATCTCGCCCAGCACCTCCACCCACTTCTCGCCCCACCACAGGCGCGTCTCGTCGTCCCAGACGAGCGGCTTGCCGCGCTCGGCCTCGATCTCGGCGCGGAAACGCTCCAGGTCCCAGGTCAACTCGCCGCCGGTCTCGTTCCTGCGGAAGGGACCGCCGCTGAAGTGCCCGGGCAGCTCTTCGAGGAAGGTCAGGCCCACCACGTTCTCCGGGCGGCTGATGTTGTCGAGCACCACGCTCACCTGTGCGTGGATGTTCTCGATCAGCCCCTCCTTGACGCCGGGCTTGTAGAGGTAGTGCAGGAAGGTGGCCTGGTAGCGGTTCTCCGGGCAGTCGCCCAGACTCATGATGGGCCAGACGCGGATGACGATCTTCAGCTCGGGGTTGATCTCCAGCAGGCGGTTGAGCTGCTCGACGGTCTCCGGCGTCGCGCCGATGTTGCCGAAGCACAGATAGAGCCAGTCGTAGCGCGCCACGTCCAGCTCGGCGCCGTCCTGCACGCCGCCGTAGTAGCAGCCCACGCCCAGCTCCCAGTAGTGGTCCTCGGCCTGCGCCCACGCCATGGTGGCCGTCAGCGCCAGCGCGAGGGTGAGCCCGATGGCCATCGCCGTGCGCATGAGCCGACCTCCCGTCACCGACTGAGCCGCCACCGCGTGGTGGCCAGGATGCCCTCCAGCCGCCTGAGCGTCAGGTCCACGGGCAGCCCGCGCTCGCCGGGTATCTCGAGGTTGAAGATGCCCTCATAGCCGATCTCGCGCAGCGCCGCGATGCCCGCCTCCCAGTCTATGCTGCCGCGGCCGGGCGCGAGGTGCTGATCGCTCAAGCCGTCGTTGTCCTGGATGTGCAGCGCGATGAGCCGCCTGCCGCACTGGCGTACCGCCTCCGCCATCGGCACGCCCTGTACGTGCGCGTGGCCGACGTCGAGACAGATGCCGATGTTGGGCGCGCCGACCACATCGATGAGCTCGTGTAGCTCGGGGATGGTTGCGCCGAAGGTGCGGCGCCCAAGCGCTCCCGTCGCCCCCGCCTTTGCGTCATTCATGTTCTCGACGGCGAGCGCCACGCCGCGCTCGCCTGCGTGCACGGACAGTTGCGCGAAGCTCTCGATGCGGCGCCCCTCCTCCTTGTGCTGATCTACGAGGGTCGCGGGGCGATCGCCGCCCGGGTGGATGACGCCCACCTCGATGCCCATCCGCGCGCACAGCTCGATCTGGCGCATGACCGCGGCGATGTCACGCTGGCGGGCCTCATCGTCGGCGGTCGCGACGTTCGCCGAGATCAGCAGGTGCGCCTGCGGCATGGCGACGCCCAGTTCCTCGACGACTTCGCGCAGCTCGTCTGCCGCCTGCTCGGGGATGGCCGCGTCGGCGATCATCACCAGGTGCTCAGTTGAGAGTTCGAACGCCTCCCAGCCAATGTCGGCGAGGCTCCTGACCGCCTCCACGGGTGAGAGTTCGACCACGATAGCCGTCCACATTGCGGGTGTCATGTCAGACCTCCGTCAGCGGCCCAGCAGCCACTGTGTCGTTGCGAGGACGCCCTCGAGCCAGTGCACCTGCGCGTCCATCGGCTGGCCGCGCGCCGGGCTGATCTCCAGGTTGAAGATGCCCTCGTAGCCGATCTCGCGCAGCGCCGCGACGCCGCTCTCCCAGTCGATGGTGCCGCGGAACGGCTCGATGTGCTCGTCCTTGACTCCATGGTTGTCGTCGATGTGCGTGGCGATCAGCCGGTCGCCGCACTGACGTACCGCCTCCGCCATCGAGATGCCCTGCACGTTGGTGTGCCCGGTGTCCAGGCAGATGCCGAAGTTGTCCGCGCCGACGGCATCGATGACCTCGTGGAGCTCGGGGATGATCGCGCCGAAGAGCCGCCGGCCCAGGGCCGACATCTCATCGCCGCGCGTGTCCATGGTGTTCTCGATGGCGATGCTGAAACCGTGCTGCGCGCCGAACTCGGCCATTCGGGCGAAGCTCTCGATGCGCACCTGCCCGACCCGGCGGTACTCCGCGAGGGTGGCCGGCATGCCGCCCACCGGGTGGAGCACGCCGACCTCTAGCCCCATGCGCCTGCACAGCTTGATGTGCCGCTCGACCATCGCGAGGTCCGCTTCGCGCTGCGCGTCATCGAGCGACCCCATCGCCGCCACTTCCAGGTGCACCTGTGGGACGCGCAGGCCCAGCTCCTCGATGAGCGCGCCCACCTCATCGGCGGCGGCGTCAGGATCGTCGGCGCCGGCGATCTCGCGCAGGTGGGTCAGCGCCAGCTCGCCACCCTCCCAGCCCATCTCGGCCATGGCGCGCAGGCTGCCCTCGAGTCCGGCGTCCATCAGAACGTGGCTCGTTGCTCCGGTGTACATGAGTGGACACTCCGATTGCTCGACGTTGGTTGTAGGGAGGGGCGCGCGGCCTAGAGATCGACCACCGCGGGCCGGTCGCCGATGTCCAGGATCGCCTCGGCGATGCGCGTGGCCTCGATGCCCTCGCGCGCGCCGGCATCGGGCCGGCCACCCGTTTGCACGCAGCCAATGAAGTGCGCCATCTGCCGCCGGAACCAGTCGGGGCCGGTGTCGGCCTCGAACTCGACGAGGCGCTCGCCGTCCTCAAGGTTGACCTGCAGCTTGCCGTCGCCGGCGAACAGGATAGCGCCCTTCGGGCCCAGGACGTCATGGGCGCCTGCCGCGCGCACCGTGGAGCCGAAGCCCGGCAGACCCCACGACCACACCATGATGAGCTGGTCGCCGGACTCGAAGTCAACCACCGCGGTGCCGGTGTCCCACGAGTCGCCGGCCTGCTTCATGTGTCGCAGGTTCGCGCACACCCGGCTCGCGTCGCCGAAGGTGAAACGCGCGAAGTCGTAGTTGTGCACCGCGCCGTCGATGAAGGGCCCGCCGCCGACCTCTTTGTCGAAGAACCAGGGCGTCGGCGCGCCCGAGCCGCCGCTGACCGAGCGCCAGACTACCGGCCGACCGATCATCCCGCTCTGGATGACCTCGCGCATCTTCAGCCACTCGTTGGAGAAGTGGCGCACGAAGGCCATCTGCAGGACCACGCCATTCGCCTCGGCGGCCCGCGCCATCTCCTCGCATTTCGCCACGGTCAGCGCCATGGGCTTCTCGCACAGGACGTGCTTGCCCGCCTCGGCGGCGGCGATCATCGCATCCGGGTGGAAGCCCGTCGGCGTGCACACCACCACGGCGTCCACGTCATCGCGGGCCAGCAACTCCTCCATGCTCGTCGTGCCGCACTCGGTTCCGTAGTCCTCCTGGTGCTTC
>JALGUI010000205.1 GCA_029820915.1 Candidatus Zipacnadia bacterium
AGCGACCTCCCAGTCGCGGAGGGAGGCCAGATCGCGACTACCGACGGACGAACAGCATCACCGCGGCAACGATGGCCAGGATCACAAGCACCAGCGCGCCCATGCTGAAGAAGCCCCAGCCGATGCGCTCAATCCACGCCAGCAGCGGGCCCTTCTCATCAGCAGGTTCGTCCAGCATCTGGCTCACCCCCTTCCGGTCGGCCTCACACGTCCCGGTGGTAAGCTGCAGGTCGCCAGTCGCCAGTCACAAGTCGCAAGCTACGGCAAACGACACACGGCGAGGCCACGCACCGCCGTCTGCCGTTCGGACAGGCCGCCGCGCGAAGCGCGGTGAGGTCTCCGCGAGCGACGGCGAGCGGGGACCTCAGGTGCCACCCCGGCCCGTGGTTCTCGCTGAACGACGGGCCGGCACAGCGGCTGAGCCGGCTGACGACGTCTCACCCTCGCGCCGATGCTAACGCATCGGACGCTCGGGCGGCCCCTCCAACCACAACAACGAACGACGGCGACGCGGACGCGAGCCTCATACCTCGCGATAGGTGCGGTCGCCCAGCTTCTCCTCGACGTCGGTATTCACGGTGAACCGCGGCGGCTCGCCGGCCAGGAAGTTGTCCACGTCGGCCATGATCTTCTCGCGGATGTCCCAGCCCGCCTCCACCGAGCACCAGCCCAGGTGTGCCGAGAGCGTTGCGGCGGGCAGATCGAACAGCTCCATGTCCGCCGGCGGCGGCTCGGTCTCGTACACGTCGATCCCCGCGCCCGCAATCCAGCCCTCGCGCAAGGCCTTGATGAGCGCCTCGGTGTTCACGATGGCGCCGCGAGCGCTGTTCACGAGGAAGGCGCTCTCCTTCATCATCCGAAGCTGCGGCTCGTCGATCATGTAGCGCGTCTCATCGTTCAGCGGCGTGTGGATGGTCACCACGTCGGCGGCCTGCAGCACGTCCTCGAGCGAGTAGCGGTCGTCGAGGCCGAGCGCGGCCAGCCTCCGATCGCCCATGTAGGGGTCGCAGACCATACGCTCGCCGAAGATGTTCTCGGTCATGCGGTAGACGCGCGCGCCGATGCGGCCGCACCCCACGATGCCGAGGGTCTGGTCCCTCATCCGGTGGATGTCGCCCAGCGTCGAGAAGTCCCAGATGCCGGTCGCGGAGGCCCCCTCGAGGATCCGGCGGCTCTCGAACAGGCGGCGGGTGCAGGCGAAGATCAGCGCCAGCGCCTGCTCGGCCACCTCCTGGGCGCAGTAGTCGGGGATGTTGGCGAGGCGGATGTCGTACTTCGTGCAGGCGGCGGTGTCCACGTTGTCGTAGCCGATGCCGTGGCGGATGATGAGCTTGCAGCGCTCGAGGCGGCTGATGACCGACTCGGGCATCGGCGCCATGTTCACGATGACGACATCGCAGTCGCGGATCACGTCCACCAGCTCATCCTCGGGCGCGAGCTTGAGCTGGTGGTGCGCGAAGTCCACCTCGCGCTTCGCCATCTCCTCGACTTCCCAGTCGAGGTCATCTTCGATGTAGTCGGTGACGACAATCTTCACCTGGCTCATTGCGGACCTCCTTGGTAGCTGTCAGTTGCCAGCTACGAGCACACGGCATGACGGCGGACGGCAACGCCCCGCCGTCCGTCGGGTTTCGCCGACGAAGCCCCCGAGTCCTGCCCCACGCGATCCGAGCCGTTGGAGGGGCCGCACGACGGGCGAATGCGCAGCATTCGCGAGGAGGTCGGCCCAACACGGTCGTTCGTATCCTGCTCGCCCCGTGGCGGGCACGGCAACGGCCGTGTCGGGCCGACCTCGTTGCGGTCCTTCGGACCGCCCCTCGTGCGGCCCCTCCGACGGCAAACGGCCGGCCTCGTCCGATGCCTTCGGCGTCGCTCTCGTGCGGCCCCTCCGACGGCAAACGGCAGTTATCCCGCGCGTCACGGCAGGAAGTTGTGCATGGCCCGGTGCAGCAGGATGCCCGACGTGCCCCACAGCGCGCCCGCCACGAACTCCCCGAGCACCAGCCCCGCGAACAAGGTTGACGCAGGCGCGAAGGCCGCCATGCCCCCATAGTGCAGGATGAGCGTCTTGGCCAGCCAGCTCACCAGGATGGAAGGCGCGAAGAGCGCCATCGACCAGCTCCCCGACACCGCGAAGCCGGCCGGGTGGAAAGTCCACCACATGTAGCGGGTGCGCATCCAGGTCAGGAAGACGGTGAAGATCAGGCCCCACACGAGGGCGCCGATGGCGTACCAGTTGGGGTCGCCGGGGCTGCGCAGCCACTGCTCGAGCAGCGAGAAGGACTCGCGGCCCTTGCTGGCCCAGCCGTCGCCGCCATGGCGGAAGAAGGCGTCCAGCAGGATGCCCCAGCCCAGCAGCAGCGCCACGGCGGTCGCGACCATCATGGCCGCCGCCATGCCCCGCTGGCTGGTGCCCGCCTCGCCCGCGAGCTTCATGCCCTCGATCTGATGGGGCATGGGGTGGCTGCGGTGCGCGCGGTTGAAGCTGTGGAAGTAGGCGTAGAGGATCAGATTCTGCTTGCCGATCGCCGCCGGCCCGAACGTCTCGGTGAGGACGACCTGCGGGCCGATGAAGTGCAGATCATGGACCGGCGAGCCGAGCTCGGCGCGCACGCGGGAGATGGCGACCGAGATCAGCAGGTACAGTGCGATGAAGCCGAAGGCGGGCCAGAACGCCATCTTCGCCTGCCCACAGAAGATCATCAGCAGCGCGAAGCCGCCGACGGCCCCGATCAGCGCCCAGGAGTAGGGCATGGGCTCGTGCGAGTCGTCGATGCTGCGGTCGCCCAGGACGCTCCTGACGGCCTGCGCCAGGTGACGGCGGCTGGCCCACAGTGAGAAGCCCGCCAGCGTCAGATAGGCCGCGAAGCTCTGCTCGTTGATCCACGGGGCGTGCGGCAGATCGCCCCAGCCGACCGCGGCGGAGAAGATCTTGAGGGCCTTCCACAGCAGGTAGAAGAACCACATCGAGAACGCGAGGTCAACGGGGATGAAGAACGCCAGGCCGACCGCGAAGGGGAAGACGTTGAGCGGCGTCCAGCCGATGGCGTTCCACGGGCGGCTGTGCACCATGCGTCCGAGGTCGTAGCGGGCGCCGCGCTCGCCGAGGATGCTGGGGATGCTCGGGTAGATGAGGTGGAAGCCGTTGATGGCATCGATGACGAAGGCGAGGGCGAAGCCGATCCAGAAGAGCTTGTGAGCGAAGATGTTGCGCCGCGGGCTGGTCATCTCGAGTGGAAGCTGCACGATCGGGTAGCTCAGCTTCGCCTCGTCCGTCCAGTTGCGCCGGAAGAACGTGTTCAGACACAGCATCACGAAGACGAGGGTGAAGCTGAAGCCGGACCAGATCAGCGCCGGCGTCACCCAGGGCCGCCAGTAGTCGGTGGCCAGCAGCGGGCCGCGCGAGTCGTAGTAGGCCCACAGCGCGTCCGGGTCGGTGACGGTGAGCCAGGAGGGCATGTCCTGCAGAAACAGCGCCTCCCAGTCGTTCTCCGGGGTCGCGTGCCACCAGGGATAGGCGACGACCGGGAGCATGGTCTGGAGCTGGTCGAGGCCGACGACGGCCGAGCCGACGCTGAGCATGGCGTAGACCGTCAGCAGCTCGCCGCGCGCCAGCGCCCAGTGCGGGCGCACTCGGCGCAGGGCCGCGTTCGCCGCCACGACGATCAGGAGGGTCACGACCACATTGAAGAACAGGGAGACGGTCGTGGGCCGGCTCTGCCGCCAGATGTAGCCGTAGAGGATGAAGGTGACGTTGGGGACCAGCAGGGCCAGGCCCAACAGGACGGCCCTCCATGTCACCGGACGCGGAGGGCCCTTGCCTGTCTCGCCTGCGGTGGCCCTCTGGGGGCCTGCTGGTGTGAGCACCGTGACAGCGCACTCCGATGAAGAATCCGCTCGGCGCGAGCGACTGAAAATGAGTCAGCCTTCGCGCCGGCGCAGATCGGCGGAGATGGGGGCGGCTAGCCACCGGCGGGCTCGGCCGGTTCCTCGGGAGTGGCTTCCTCGCTCGCCTGCTCAGGAGCGGTCTCCGCGGTTTCCGGGGAGTCCTGGTCCGCCTCGCCCTGGTCGCTGCTCTCCTCGTCGCCGCCCTGCACGCCGCTCTCCTCGGGGGCACCAGCCTCTATTGCCGCATCAACCCCGGCCTCGGGCGGGGGGCCCACGTCCCCCATGGGCATGTCCCCGGGCATGTCCTCGCCCTGCTCGGGCCGGCGCTCCACGACCAGGAAGTACAGGCCGACAAGGATCGCCACGATCAGTATCAGCACGATCACGACGACCGCGGGGCTTACCTGTTGGTCCATTGTCTTCCTCCTGCAATCACCGTCGCGTGACGAAGGCTTCTCCGGATGCTCTGGCACGAAATGAGACGACAAGTGCGCGGCGGACCGAGCGGCTATTCGGCGTATTCCCCGCCCCCACCTTCCCCCCTGCCGCAAGTTGTTACTTGCCTGCGCCCAGCTCCCTTCGGAGCTCGTCCAATGGGAAGCGGTCGCCGGGACACGCCGTCGCCGCGAGCTCGCAGTGCCCGTACACATCCTCGGGGCGCAGGCGGTACTTGGTCAGCAGGTCGCGCAGCAGCGACTCGAGCGTCGCCATCTGCTCCGGGGTAGGCTCGGCGGGCTGCTGAGCCCGGTCGGGGTTGGCGCCGGAATCGAAGTTGCCGACCAGGCAGATACCCAGGTAGTCATTGTAGCCGCTGGTGTGGGCGCCGAGCATCCACTCGGGCCGTCCGCGCTGCAGTGTGCCGTCGGGCAGGATGGCGTAGTGGTAGCCGATGTGATAGACCTCGCCGCGGTACTCGGCGCTGAAGCCCCGCTGCTCATGCCAGCGTGCGATGCGGTCCGCGTCCACTGTGTGCCCCTCGACGACCGCGCCGGTCGCGGTATGGTGGATGACTATGCCCGCGGGCCCGCGGAAGAACAGGCGTCGGGGCCACCTCGGCCCGAGGCGCACGGACAGCCCGCCCACGGCGAGAATGAGCAGGGCCGCCACCAGCAGGACTGCCTCGGCCCGGCCGCGCCGTGGGTGGCCGGGGGCGGATCGCGACGCGCCGTCGGATATGTTGGACGCGGGCGCGGTCATGGTCACGCGAGGCTTCGCC
>JALGUI010000206.1 GCA_029820915.1 Candidatus Zipacnadia bacterium
GGCGGCGCCGCCGGGCGGCGGCTGCTTCAGGCCGGTCAGGCGATCGACCATGCGCTCCCACAGGGCGCCGCGGTCGAGGGGGTCGGCGCCGACGACAATGGGCGCGAGCAGCTCAAGGGCCTCGTCCAGCTCGCCGGCGTCGTGCCACCAGCCCTCACCCCAGGCGACCGAGCCGTCGGCGGCGGTGACGCGCACGAGGTGAACGGAGAGCGCCTCCGTGAGCGGACGGGCCGCGGAAGCGGGCATCGGCTGCGCCAGGGGGACCAGCAGGTGACGGGGCTCAACGGTGGCGATGGCCATGTACCCGGTCATCAACTCCCTCAGCCGCAGCGGCGGGCACCACACCAGGCTGCGGCCAGGGCGGCCCGTCGGGCCCGTGGCGCGCGGCTTCAGGCGGCGATGCGGTAGCCCACGCGTGGGACCGTGACGATCAGCTCCGGGCGCGACGGGTCCCGCTCGACCTTCTTGCGCAGACGCCCGATGTGCACGTCGAGTGTGCGGCTCGATATCGACTCGTCGAAGCCCCAGATGTTGAGCAGCAGCTCCTCGCGGGGCACGAGGTCGCCGGGACTGCGCGCGAGCTCGCTAAGCAACTCGAACTCCTTGGGCGTGAGCGAGACGCTCTCGCCCCGCACAGTGACGACATGGCGTTCGCGGTCTACGATGACCTCGCCGAGGTCGGTCAGTGAGCGCGCTGCCGCGCGGTACTCCTTCAGGCGTCGCAGCAGCGATCGCACCCGCGCGACGAGCTCCACCGGGCTGGGTGGGTGCGGCACGAAGTCGTCGGCGCCTGCGCGAAGCGCCTCGACGGCGCAGATCCGGCCCGACGGTTCGCCCAGGGCCAGCAGGACGGCCCCGTGCCCGCCTCGGAGCACGCCGCAGGCGCTCAGCGGATCGGCCTCGCCCAAGTCCAGGTCCACGACCATGACGTCGGGTCGCGGCGGCTCCGGGGCGTGCAGCAGGGCATCGATATCATCGGCCACATCCACGGTGACCCGTCTATCGCGAAGGCCCTCGGCCGTTCGCGTCCTCAGCCCGCCGGAGGCCATGATGAGCAGAGCTCGTCCGGTCATCCGTCATCCCTCGCGGTCGAGTGCATGATGAGACGTGCGGGGCCGGGAGAGGCCCTGGAGGCGTTACCCTCGCGGCACGGCTCACACCTCACCCCGCTCGCGGCGCTCCATGAAATCGAGCACGCCGGACAGGTGGAAGCGCCGCTGGTTGCCGGGCGTGCGGAAGCAGTTGAGCAGGCCGCGGTTGGTGTATCTGCGCACGGTGGTGGGGCATACGTCGAGCAGCAGCGCGGCCTCGCGCAGCGTCAGCGTCGGGTCCAGCAGCCGCTGGACGAGTTCCTGGCGCGTCTCACTCGCCTGCCGGGGCCTGTCGTCGTCCCGCTCGTCAGCCGCGTCCCCGACGTCGATGGGCAACTGCTTCTGCCGAGCCTGCAGTTGCTGCACGCGCTCGCCCATGCTCTGCCCTGCGCGCTCGAGCTCCTCCTGGAGGGAGGCGATGACCTCCTCCCGGTCTCTGTCTGTACTCTCGGCATCCTCGGTCGGCGCTTGAGCGGGCTCCGCCGCCACCATCTCGAGTTCGGGCTCGGCGGCAGGTCCCGGATCCTCGGTGGGCTCCGCCTCCTGCGCCCGAGGGTCCGCTCCCTGGTCGGCCACCGCTCGGTCCGCCTCGGCGTCCGCTGCGTCGGCCGCCGGCTCAGGCGCCAACTCGTCGCCCCGGGGCGCGTGCTCGTCCGGCTCCGCCATGTCGCCGTCAGAGCTGCGCTTGACCTGCTGGTTGCGGTATCGGATCCACTCATGCATCAGCATGACTGCACTGCCCCTCTCCGCGAGATGCATGTCGGGCTGGAAGCTGAGAGCGCGCAGAGGCCCGCTCTGACCTACGCGAACAATGCGGGCTAGCGTCCGAGGCCGCCCTGGAGTGCGTTGAACTCCGCCAGCGCATCGCGATGGCGCAGGTCAGCACGCTCCTTCATGGCCTCATCGCCGAGGTCCAGGTACGACAGCGCCGCCACGGTGGCCTCGACGGCGAGGCTGTAGGCAAACCGGCGTCGGGCGTGCTCGGCGCGCAGCCCGTCGGGCGGTCGCACGCTGTCGGCGAAGTGCATGGCCTCCTCGAGCTGCATCCGCACCTCGCTGAGGCGCCGGTAGACCATCTCGCGCTCCCCGATGCCGTCGTCGGCGTAGTCCTGGAGGATGCTCCAACCGGACGTCAGGGCGTCATGGACCGAGCCGTCGGCGGCGGCCATGACCTCCAGGTAGCGGCGCTGTACCATGGCGGCACGCGAGGGGCTAAGTTCCGCGGCCCGCAGGTAGCAGGCCAGTGCATCGCGGTGGCGGCGCCGGCGTGCGTAGAGGTCGCCGAGACGCTCGAGGATCGCGGCCGTACCCTCGCCGGTGGTCAGCGAGGAGGCCTGCAGCAGGTATCGCTCGGCAAGCTCCGGCTGACCCTCGAGCTCGTGCAGGTCCGCAAGGAGCGTCAACAGCGCCGGGTCGCTCTGCCCTGCGTGGGCGGCGTCGGTCAGCAGTGTGACCGCCTTGCGTCGATGACCGTGGTCGCGGTACACGCGCCCCAGCCCGAGCAGCGCCTCCAGATCGCTGGGGTCGGCGGCCACGGCCTGCTCGTAATGCTCGATGGCCGACTGCCACAGGCCCATCTCGTCGAGGAGCCGTGCCAGCCATACCCGCGCCTCGACGAGCTCGGGGTCCAGCGCCACTGCCCTGCGCAGGTCTTCCGCGGCATCATCGCGGCTGTGGAGAGCGATGCGGATGTGTGCCCGGAGCAGGTAGAGGTCGGCGCTGGGTCCCGCCTCCTCCAGGGCATGGCGGATCAGCGCGGCGGCGCGGTCGTGGTCGCCCCGCTCGTACGCCTGCCGCGCCGGCGCGAGCGGGTCGGCGTTCTCGCCCTCGCCCGCTTCCCCCGCCGGCGTGGCCGCGGGCTGCTCCGCGGCCGTGGGCGTCCGGGCATCCTCGTCGCGGTCGCCGGGCACGTCGGCCGCGACGACCGGCTCACCCTCCGCCGGCTCCCCGGCAGCGACAGCGCGCGGGTCAACGGCGACGATGGGCTCGTCGCCTGCGTCGGTGGGTTCGCCCAGGTCGTCGATCGCCGCCGATATGCGCTCGGCCACCGCGGCGGCCGTGTCGGTGGCATCCGCCGCGGGCCGCGGCGCCGGAATCGCGCGCGCCACGCCGCCTCGCACAACCAGGAGCGTCTTCGGCGCGGGGGCGTCTTCGCCGGCGGGCCAGACGGAGACGAGCGCGACGTAGTCGAGGTCGAGCCTGTCCGCAAGGCGACCAAGCACCGTGTTCAGAGGCGTCCAATCGTCGGCGGCGGCGACCGATGGCAGGCGTGCGCCATATGCCCGCAGCATCGGCGAGGCACCGTGCAGGAAGGCCGCCCGCAATCCCAGAGCGACGAGCTCGCCGACGAGGGCGTCGGCGTAGGTGGCCTCGATCTCACAGAGGCCGTCGCCCACGGGCGCGACGAGGATACCGATGCTGCGCGCGGGCCGGCAGTGGGCAGGCGGCAGGAGGACGAGGCTGAGCACCAATGCCGCGAGCAGGCCCGGCGTCCGCGCGCTTGAGGTCAATACGCTCACTGCCCGTCCTCGGCGTCGCACAGGCCCCGGGCGCGTCGGCAGGCCTCGATGGCCGCGTCGTTGGCCTGCCGGTTGCCGGGGTTAGTGTCGGTGTCGGCACCGTAGGCTTCGATGGCCTGGTCGTAGAGCTGTGCGGCGTGTTCGGGGTCGCCGCCCGTGCGCGCCTCGTCGGCCTGCTCGCGCAGGCCGGAGGCGCTCGCGGTGGTGCCGGTGGGGCCCGTGGCCGTCCGCTGATCTCCGCCGCCGGGCGGCACGTCGCTGAACGAGATGGTTATCTCGCCCCGCGGCTCGGGCTCGCGGGTCTCCGTCTCAGCGGGTTGCTCCTCCGGAGCGGGCTCCCGGGCCTGCTCGTCGCCCGGCTCAAGCGGACCGAAGGGCACCGGCTCGGTGGTGGTCGGCTCCTGGCTGCCGGCTCCCTGTCCTCCCACCACGGGCTGGGTTCCGACGACGGGCGGGCGCGGCGCGGGCCGGGTCGTCGTCTGCGGCTGCTCCGGCACCGGCGGCTCGTCGTCGCGCGAGCCAATGGGAACGGGCATGAACGGGTTGGGGCCACGGGAGGGGACGATTCTGCTCTGCATGGGGATGGGGCGCGCGATCTCCGCCGCGGCCTGCGCGGAGGCGGTCAGAGATCCCCTGCGCCGCGCGTACCTGAGTCCCTGCTGCGCGTCGCGGTCCTCCGGCCTGGCACGCAGCGCGGCCTGGAAGGCGGCGGCGGCGGAGGTGTAGTCGCCGCTGTCGAGAGCAGCTTGGGCCTGCGTCATGTGCTCGCCGTAGAGGCGCTCAGCCTGCCGCCCGGTGTGGACGCGTAGGCCGAGGGCGGTCAGAATCATGAGGACGAAGAAGCCGGCCGCAACCGCGGCGATCCAGGGCGCATAGCGCAACGCCGAGCCGCCGGCGCCCCCATCGGCCTCCTCGCCGTCCGGTCGCGAGGCGGCGCCGCTTGCGTAGAGCAGCTCGAGCTTCTCCCGCTCGACGTTGCGCGACGGGTCGAGCTGCATGACGCGGCGGTAGGCCCCGGCCGCGGCGACGGTGTTGCCGCGCTGCTCCTCGGCCATGCCGAGCAGCGAATAGGCGGCGACCAGGTCGGGGGCGAGAGTGATGGCCTCTGGGGCACGGCCGGCTCGGCGGACGGCTCGTCCAGCGGCACGGCAGCCGCTACAGGTTGGATGCGGTCAGTGTCCTCGTTGCGCGAGGGCTCAGCGGGCGCCGAGGCATGCAGCTCGGCGCCGCACCGCACGCAGAATGTGGCCTGATCGGCGTTCCTGGCTCCGCACTCGCCGCACTGCGCCATGGCGATCAACACCGTGTAGGAGATAGGTGGAGCTTTGTCGCAGTTTCGCCCTCAATGCTGCACACTACACCAAGTGTACGTTACCGCAAATGCAGCAGCCTGTCAAGCAGAGACGCGCGTGGCCCTGTGCGTCCCATGGGCTCCCCAAGGCGTTGCGCGGGTCACATGACGACCTTGCTCAGAGGGTACTCGATGATCCCCTGAGCGCCGGCGGCCTTCAGCGCCGGGATCAGGTCCTTGACGATGCTCACGTCCACGATGGTCTCGACCGCGACCCAGGGCTCATCGCCGTTGGCCAAGGGCGAGATGGTCGGGTTCTTGAGCGCGGGCAGGCAGGCGGTCACGGCCGGCAGGTCCGCCTCGCGCACGTTCATCTTCAGGCCGACCTTGTTCTCGGCCTCGAGCGCGGCGTTGAGGAGCAGCGCGATGGTCTCGATCTTCTGCCGCTTCCAGGGGTCGGCCCAGGCCTCCCGGCCGGCGACGAACTTGGTGCATGACTCGAAGAGCGTCTCGACGATGCGCAGGTTGTTCGCGCGCAGCGTGCCGCCGGTCTCGGTGCCCTCGACGACGGCATCGACGAGGTCGGGGCACTTGGCTTCCGTGGCGCCCCACGAGAACTCGACCTCGGCCTGGACGCCGTGCTCGGCCAGGAAGCGTCTGGTGACCTCGACGAGCTCGGTCGCGATGCGCTTGCCCTGCAGGTCCTCGACGCTGTGGATGTCGGAGTTCTCGTGAACGGCGAGGACCCAGCGGTAGGGCCTCATGCCACCCTTGGCGTAGACGAGATCGGCGACTTCGACGACGTCAACGTCGCGCTCGAGGATCCAGTCGTAGCCGGTGAGGCCACAGTCGAGCACGCCATGATCGATGTAGAGCGGAAGCTCCTGGGCGCGCAGCAGCACGGCCCACAGCTCGGGGTCACCGAGGTCCGGCGAGTAGGCGCGCTCATCGACGGTGATCGAGAACCCGGCCTTGCGGAACAGCTCGACGGTAGAGTTCTGAAGGCTCCCCTTGGGGAGCCCGATGCGCAACTGCCTGTCCGACATCGGTGGTCACTCCTCCAACTGTGTATCGGCCGCGCCGGCGCCGGCGCGGGCCTCGGTGAACATGTCGGGGGTGGGCAGGTCCCCGGCCGCGTCTCCCGCGCCCAGCCACACGAAGCGGATACCGGTCCAGATGAACCACAGGCTGAGCAGCACGAGGGCGGCGCCGCAGGCCAGGATCAGCCACGTGTAGACGGCGGGCGACAGCCAGGTCGCGCCGGTCACGACGATGAGGCCAACGAGCGCGTACCAGACGAAATCCGACAGCTCGTGCCCCAGGTAGAACACGGCGTACTCGGCCACGTTGCGGGGCGCCGCGTGGGCGAGTTGCCCCGTACCGATGGTCGCCCACCAGCCGACGAAGTACGGGTTTATCGCGCACACGAGGGCGCCTGCGAGCATCAGTTGCGGCCACGACAGGCTCTCGCCGCCGGCGCCCAGATCGAGCGTCACGCCGCCCGCGTGCAGGATCATGTCCGCGCCCATCCAGGCCAGGAAGCCGCCGCCGAGCAGGCCGATGGCGCCGCGTAGCGCCGGACGCTGCAGTATCCGGCGCAGGCCGGCCATGAGCAACAGGACGGTCACGATCTCCAGCGCCGCATGGCCGGCGACGATGGCCCAGACGGCCATCATGCCCTGCGCCCCCGACTGGCCGATGACGAGCACGAGCATGGGCCCGGGCATCATGGCGCCCGAGAAGCCGGTGATGAAGGCTATGCCGAAGATGCGGGCGATGCGCATGTCAGTAGCGGGTGTCGATGCGGTCGGGCGGCTCCGCCGCCTCCTCCAGCGCACGGAGCAGGCGGGGGGCGCAGTAGAGCTTGGTGCGACCCTCCCGCGGCACTTCCTGCACAATCCCCAGATCGATAAGTGAGCCTACCAGGCCCCGCGCACTGGCTCGTGCAATTCCGAGTCGATCCGCCGCCCGTGGCACGGTCAGGTACGGGTTGGCGAAGAGCATGTCGATCAGAGTCAGCGCGTTCGCCGAGCGCATCCTCCCCTGCACCAGCTCGCGCATCTGGTCACGGAGTTCAAGCAGGCGGCGGCAGAAGGCGACGGCCTGGTCGGCCTGCGTGGCGACGCCGTGGAGAAAGAACTCGATCCACCCGGTCCAGTCACTGTCTCGAGTCACTGCATTGAGCCGCGCGTAGTACTCCTGGCGGCGATCCTCGAGATAGGCGCTGAGGTAGAGCAGCGGGTAGCTGAGGACGCCGCGCTCACACAGCAGGAGGATGATGAGCAGCCGGCCCACGCGACCGTTCCCGTCGAAGAACGGGTGGATTGCCTCGAACTGGTAGTGCATCACTGCAGACTTGATGAGGACCGAGAGCGTCTCGGGCGTCTCGGCGACGTACTGCTCCCACTCCGACATGAGGTCGGGCACAAGATTGGGCGGCGGCGGGATGTAGACGGCGCGGTCCATCTGTCCTGGCGCGCCGATGTAGACCTGACCCGTCCTGAACATGCCCGGTGTGTGCTTCTCGCCCCGGACTCCCCTCAGGAGCAACTCATGGAGTTCTCGAACGAGCCGCAAGCTGATGGGCAGCGTGCTGAGGCGCTGCAGCCCATGCTCCAACGCGACGATGTAGTTCTGCACCTCTCTGACGTCGCCGCCCTCGGGTATGCGCGTGGGCTCGGCTTCGGCGGCCAGCAACTCATCGAGAGATGTCCGCGTGCCCTCGATCCGGGAGCTCAGAACGGCCTCGATGCGCATGTATGGCGCAACGAGTAGTCTGACGTTGAGCGGGCCGAGCCGGGCCAGGCCGTCGAGGCGGCCCAAGGCTCGGCTGGCCTCGCCGAGCAGTGCCACGAGCCGGTCAGTGTAGTCCAGCTTCGCGGGGGGCGGAGGCGGCACAAACGCCTGATGTCCGCCCTGGATCTCGACCTGTTGCCCCCGCAGACCCATCAGTGTCATCGGTCTGCCCTCTCCGCACAGGCTGCTGCTACGACCACCGGGCTCCGTACTGGGCGATATCGCAAGGCTAACGGGCTCGCATCCTTCTAATCACGGCATTAGGGAAGGTTCCCTTGGCCTGCTCGTTTGCATAGAAGGATAATGGCCTATTTACCTTCTTAAGTCAAGGCCCTGGAAGGTTCTCCTTCCTCGGACGGGCGCCGCATGACCTGGGACCGTCAGTCGAAGCGCGGGCGCCGGCCAGTCAGCCGTCGCCGCGAAGGCAGTCGGCGCTGTGTCGCCCGGCGTCAGGCGCTCGCCTTGACGGCCGCCGCCACGGCCTCCTCGAAGATGTCGAGGCCCTCGTTGGCCTGCTCCTCGGTGATGACCAACGGCGGGGCCACGCGAATGACGTTGCTGTAGAGGCCAATGGGCGCGATGCACATCAGGCCGCGCTGGAAGGCCTCCCAGATGACCTGGCGGGTCAGCTCGGGGGCAGGCTCCCTGGTCCCGGGATCCTCCACGAACTCGAGACCGCCCATCAGACCCATCACGCGGACGTCACCGAGCTGCGGAGTGGTCTCCTGCATCTGCAGGAACCGGGCCTCGAACAGCTCACCCATCCGGGCAGCGTTCTCGGCCAGCCCCTCGCGCTCCATGATCTCGATGGCGGTGAGGGCGGCAGTGGACGAGATCGGGTTGCCGCCGTTGGTGCTGCCCATCGAGCCGGGAGGTAGAGCGTCCATGATCTCGCTGGTGCCGACCACCGCCGAGCACGGGATGCCACTGCCCAGCCCCTTGCCCAGGCAAACGAGATCGGGCTTGAGGTCCCAGTGCTCCATGAAGAACATCTTCCCCGTGCGTCCGAAGGACGACTGCACCTCGTCGAGGATGAAGATCAGGCCGCGCTCCCTGCACCAGCGCTCAAGTCCCACCATCCAGGACTTGGGAGGAATGATGCCACCGGCGCCGCCTTGGTAGGATTCGGTGATCACGGCGCAAAGGCGGCCCTCGGACTCCTGCTCGACCACCCAGTCGAGGTACTCCAGGCAGGCTTGGGCGCACTCCTCTTCCGACTTGCCCTTGCAGATCGGGGCACGGTAGACGTACGGGAACGGCGCCTGCAGGAAGCCGGGCGGCAGTGGACCGTAGCCTCTCTTGGTGCCCCCCATGCCACCGGCTCCCGCAGCTCCCAGCGTGCGGCCGTGGAAGGCGCCATCGAAGCCGATGACCTCGTAGCCGGGGCTGACCCGGCGGGCCATGCGGATGGCGGCCTCGGTGGCGTCGCTCCCGGTGGTGACCAAGAAGGCCTTGTCCAGGTGGTCGGGCGTGATCTCGACGAGCTTTCTGGCCAGCTCGGCCCGCGGCTGGGTGACGAAGTCGTAGCAGTTGAAGAGCTTCTCGCACTGTGCCTTCACCTGCTCGACGTAGTACGGGTGGCAGTGCCCGACGTTGGTGACATTCACGCCGGAGCACCAGTCAAGGTACTCGTTGCCGTCCACGTCGGTGACCACGCAGCCCTCCGCGTGGTCCCAGACCACAGGCATCTGGTCGCCCATCGATCGGGGCTCGTACTGCTCGGCCATCTCGAGGATCTCCCGGGACCGAGGTCCGGGGAGGTCAGTGATGATCTTCGGCATTTCGGTCGCCTCTTGCGTGCTGAGTTTGGTGGGAAGCCGTACACACAGAAACGACGGGGTTAGCGCCTGATTCTGCGCCTCCCCATCCTGTGCGTCCGAGTATACGCGTGGTTCTCAGGGCTGTCAAATCGATGGCAATGGGCCAAGCGGGCATCGTGGCGAGAGCGGCATTCCGCCGGCGAAGGCGCCGGCGGAACGCCACGGCGAACGGCCGGGCGAGCAGGGAAGCTCGCCCCTCCTGAACGGCTATGCATTACCCACAAGTCGAGACGGCTGCGGCGAGGCCACGCGACGGCCAAGCGATGCG
>JALGUI010000207.1 GCA_029820915.1 Candidatus Zipacnadia bacterium
CCCGGGGACGGCATGCACGGCCTGGGGTACTACGACCCGAACTTCCCGGACTTCTCCAGCTACTTCGACACCAACTCGGGCACGTCGTTCAGCGTGCCGCTGGTGTCGGGTCTGGCGGCGCTACTGCTGTCGCAGAGTCCGGGCATGGGGCCGGCGCAGCTCATGGCCGCCGTCAAGGGCTCGTGTGACGACATCGACGCCATCAACCCCGGGTTCGCGGGGAAGCTGGGCGCGGGGCGCATCAACTGCGCCCGGGCGCTGGGGCTGGAGCTGCCGCCGCGGCCCGCGCGGGACCCGGCCGCCTTCGACACGGCCGGCGACACGGGTGGCAGCATCACCGTGGTCTGGCAGCTCTCGCTCGACGACGGCGCCGGCGCCGACAGCGTGACGGAGTACAGCATCCTGCGCCGCCCGGGCGTGTCCGGACCGCTGACGGAGGTGGGGCGCGTTCCGGCGGGGACCACGGAGTTCATGGACTCGACGGTGACAGATGGGGTTGACTACTACTACGTGGTGCGGGCCACCGACGGCACGCTGTTCTCGGACACAGACGCGGTCGGTCCCGTCCAGTCAGAGAACGACGGCGCGCCACCGAAGGTCCAGGGCGTCTACGCCGAGGACCGGCCCGCCGACGACGGCGGAGCGATACGGGTCGGGTGGAACCCCTACGCGGCGCCGCCGGACTTCGACCACTTCTCGATCTACCGCGCGCCGGTCCCGTTCACCAGCATCAGTCTGATGCAGCCGATCGCGCAGATCAACGACGCGAACGCGACGGAGCACGTGGACGCGACGACGGTCGATGGCGTGGACTACTACTACGCGGTGACCGCCGTCGATGAGTTCGGTAACGTGGTGATGAGCGTCACGTCGGTCGGGCCGGTGCAGTGTTTCGCGAACGGCCCGATGACGATCGCGGCGGGCATGCACTTCTTCGGTTCACCGCTGGAACCGGGCAACCGCGATCCCGCCGGGTTCTTCGGGGTCGCACCGGGCGCGCTGAAGATGGCTCGCTGGTCGCGCACCGACGGGCGGTACGTGCTCTACTCCGGGCCGAGCAGCCTGCCACTGGTGCTGGGGCACGGTTACTGGCTGAAGCTCGACAGTGCGCTGAGCTTCACGCCGGCCGGCAACGCGGCGCCGTCGGGGAGTCTCAGCTTGGGCCTGGGCACGGGATGGCACCAGCTCGCCAACCCGTACTTCAGCGAGATGGACATGACCGGGGCGACCGTCCGGTACCTGGGGACGACCATGGACCTGGCGAGCTCGGACGCGGCGAACATCATGCGGCAGACGTTCTGGACCTACAACGCCGCGGACAACGGGTACAACCTGATCGCGCCGTTCCTGGGTATCGGCGACAGCGGGATACCGGCGTGGGAGGGATTCTGGGCGCGGGTGGAGAAGGCATGTACCGTAACGCTGCCCAGGCCCGGCACACTGGCGGTCGCGGGCGGGGCGATGGTCCCGGCGGGGGAGGGGTCTGATGGCTGGGTGGCCAGGCTGTGCGTGCGGTCACGCGGCGGCTGCGACCGCGACAACTTCTTCGGCGTGTCCGACAGCCTGTCGCGCGCGCAGTCGCTGGTGAGCCCGCCGCCGACGGCCGGGGGAGTGGACCTGTACTTCTGCGAGGAGAGCGGGGCGGGGGAGCGGCTGGCGGGGCGGTTCTCGCCCGGGGGAAGCGGCCAGGTGGCTTGGCAGATGCGGGTGCAGGGGCAGCCGGGCGAGCAGATCGAGGTGTGGTGCCCGGACCCGGGCGCGATCGCGCCGGGGTATGCGGCGACGCTGTCGGACCCGGCGACCGGGGCCGATGTGAACGTGCGCAACGGGCGCTATCGGGTGGCCCTTCGCGGCGACGAGACAGCAAGACCCATGCTTCTGAGGTTGACTCGAACCGGCGGAGCGCTTACACTCACTAGCGTGACGGCACAGCCTACTCGTGCAGGTGGGGCGCAGGTGAGCTTCGGGCTCTCCGCGATGGCCCAATGCACGGTGCAGGTGCTTAACATCGCCGGGCGTACGGTCCGAGTGCTCGAGCGGGACAGACAGCGGCCGGCAGGCGCGGCGCAGGTGGTGTGGAACGGGCGCTCGGACAGCGGCTCGACCGTGCCGAGGGGCGTGTACCTCATGCAGGTCGAGGCCGCGGGGGCCGACGGCTCCCGCACGCAGGCGGTGCGCACGCTGGCAATAGGGCGCTGACGCTCAGGCAGGAACAGTCACAATACCCCGCGGAGGGGGCGGAGCAGATCATGCACAACAGGTGGGCGCTAGGCTGGCTGACGGGCCCGATCGTTGTACTCGCCATCGTCGGCTTTGGCTGCGGCGGCGACGATGCGGGAGGTGGCGGCGGTGCGCCTCCGCCTCTGGTCGGCACCGCGACGATGATGGGCACGGTGGTGGCGGCGGATGACACGCAGACCGCCATCCCGAACGCGAGCATCATCATCCAGGGCGCCAATCGCCAGGCGAACAGCCAGGCGGACGGCAGCTTCGTCATGCAGAATCTGCCGACGGGCACCTGGGGCGTCCAGGTGCAGACCCCCGACTCGGAGGTGTACGGTACCGCAAGCGCGCAGGTCCCGCTCAACGCGAACCAGACCACGCGCGTGACCTTCGCGGTACTGCCGCTGGAAATCGCGGTGCCCGAGCAGATCCTGCTCGACCCCACCGATGTGACGGTGGACCTGAACGGTCGGGTCGGCTACCGCACGCGGCTCGTCGGGCCGGACAACCTGGCGCTCGACGACCTGCAGCCGACCTGGGTGGTCACCGGCGAGATCGGCACGGTCTCGCCCACGGGCGTGTTCACGGCGCAGACCGTCGGCGCCGGGCAGGTGACCGCCTACGCGGGCAACGCGGAGCGCGCGGGGACCGTGATCGTTGTCGCCCCGCGGCCGCCGCAGATTACGAGCTTCCAGCTCACGCCGCAGACGCTGCCTGCGACCGGGGGCGACGTGTTCATCTCCGCGGCCGTCACCGACGGGGACGGCATCCTGCTGCAGGGCGTGACCGTGAGGATCTTCGCGCCCGGCAACAACATCATCGACCTGAACACGCAGGTCATCAACCCCGCCACCGCCATCGGGTGCGGGGGACAGGCGAACTGCTACCTGGACGCCAGCTTCGGCGTGACCTTCGCGGTGCCCGCGAACGACAATCAGCCGAGCCCGGACGGGGTGCAGGCGGTGGAGAACTACAGCGCGCGTCTGCAGGTGACCGACCGCAGCGGCATGACCAGCCAGTCGCCGTTCATCGACTTCGTGGTCCAGGGGATCGACCAGCCGCCGCCGCGGCCGGCGCTCTAGAGCCGCACGCACCGAAGCTCCCATGGCAGGGGACGACCGCTAATGACGACACGGGGGAACCGGACCCGCTCCGGTTCCCCCTTTTGCTTTGGCGATGTTGCCGCCGAGGCGATGTTGCCTCCGAGGCAAGGTCGCGGAAGGAGGAGCAGCGCCATGCACGGGCATCGCCGTCATCGAAGGTGCGCGGCCGTTGTCCTGGCGCTCGGCCTGGGCGCGCTGTCGCACGCCGCGAACACCGACGGCCTCAGCCCTCCACTGGTCACCGTCGGACCGGTGACCGTGACGGTTGACGGCCGGACGGGCGGCGAGGAGTGGAGCTCGGCCACGGCGGTCGGCGTGTTCCTCGGTCCCGGCGCCGCCGCGGCGGGCCGTGGCGTTCGCTGCCTGCTGGGCCGCGACGCGAGCGGGCTGGCGCTGGCGTGGTCGATCGCGGGCGCGCCTGAGGTCCGGCGTCGCGGGCACGACGGCGAGCTGTGGCGCGATGCCTCGGTGGAGGTGCTGCTGGCGACGGGCGAGGACTCCCCGCGTTTCCGCTTCATCGCGAGCGCCGGCGGCGATACCTACGAGGACCGCGATGGCGACGCCTCGTGGGACTGCGCGTGGCGGGCGCTGCCCATGGTGTCCGAGGACGGCTGGCGCGTCGAGATGCACATCCCCTTCGTCTGTGTGGAGGCCGGCTCGCCGGGCGCGGACGACGCCTGGCGCGTCAACCTGCTCGTCAACCGCGGCGGGCCGGATGGCGGCACACTTGCCTGGGCCGCCGCCGTCGAGGCGGACGGACAGGCCGCGCCGGGCTTCCTGCGCTTCTCGGACGCGGCGTCGCCGGTGGGCATCGAGAGCATCGAGCCGGCCGGTGACGGCGTGGTCATACAGCCGAGGCTGACGGCCGGCGCGCGCCTGCGGGGGGCGCTGTTCGACGGGGAGGACGAGGTGGCGACGTACGAGGCGGCGGAGGCCGCGCCGCTGACCATCACGCCGCCGCGTCCCGGGCGGTTCCGCCTGCGCCTCGCAGGCGTGGCCGCATCGGGCGAGCTGGTGGTGCAGCGCGAGATCATGCTGACCCGGCGGCCGCCACTGGTGCTCACCGCGCGCAAGCGGCTGCTCGGGCGGCGCGAGGTGGCGCTGACCGTCGAGGCGCCCGGCCTGGAGCGCGAGCCGGAGAGCTACTCGGTCACCGCGCCGGGCCTCGACCCGATCACCCTCGAGCCGAGCCCCGCCACGCCGCGACGCGCGGCCGGGACGATCGACCTGTCGGCGCTGCCCGCGGGCGCGGTGACGCTCACGGTCACGGCGGTGGCCGAGGGCGGGGAGCTGGCGAGCGAGTCGCTGAGCTTCGAGCTTGCCGAGCCGCCCGCCTGGGCGGGCAACACCGAGGGCCGCGAGGCGTTGCTGCCCGAGCCCTGGACGCCGGTGGTCGCGCGGGGCACGACCTTCCGGTGCCTGGGACGCGTGATAGACTTCGGCGAGCACCCGCTGCCGGCGGGCATCCTCGCAGGTTCGACGAGCATTCTGAGCGCGCCGGTGCGATTGCGGGTGACGGTTGACGGCGCGCTGCAGCGCTGGGAGCCGGCGCGGCTGCGCTGGCTGGAGACGACGGACCGCCGTGCGGTCGCGGCGATCTCGGCCGACAGCGCGTCCGCGGAGCTGCGGGTGCGCGTGCGTTGCGAGTACGACGGGCTGATGCTCTTCGATGTGCGCGTCAACCCGCGGGGCGAGCAGCGGGTCGATGAGGTCAGGCTGGAGGTGCCGGTCGCGGCTGATAGCGGCGCCTTCGTGCAGGTGTCGCTTGGCTTCGCGCCCTTCGTGTGGCTCGGCGGCCATGAGACGGGCCTGCAGTGGATGTGCGGGTCGGACGAGGGCCGGCTGCGGGAGGACCCGGAGCAGGCACTCAGCATTCGCCGCGGCGGTCGCACCACGACCTTCGTCGCCGCCATGCTCGAGCAGCCCCTGATGCCCGGCGAGGGCTTCGAGGCGTCCTTCGGCCTGCAGCCCACGCCGGTGAAGCCGATGCCCGAGGGGCGGCGCGGGTGGCGCGCCGCGAGCGTCGGCGCCGCCGACTTC
>JALGUI010000208.1 GCA_029820915.1 Candidatus Zipacnadia bacterium
GTGCTTCCTCCAGCGCTCCACCAGCACCTGCGCCTCGCGCAGCGTGTCGAAGATCTCCCCGTCCAGCAGCTCGTCGCGCAGCTTGCCGTTGAAGGACTCGACGTAGCCGTTCTCCCGGCGGATCACAGATCCGCAGGCTCCCGGGCTCGATGAACGGCAACCGCTGACGCGGTTGCTTGGGAGTTGCTGGCGCAACTCCACGCGTGCGCACGCTCAGGTTGGCCAGCCACTGCCGCACCTTCCTGGCCGTGAATTCGGTGCCGTTGTCGTGCCGGACGCAAGCGTCCGGGCAAATGTAATCCGGTGCGCCTCGCAGCGCGAACAGCCAGGCCAACTCCTCCAGCACATCCTCGCTGGTGAGCTTGCGCTGCACGCGGATCACCGGACGCTCGCGGGAGAACTCTCGTCGATGAAGGCGGCTGCACGATGCTCGCGCGCAGCCGCGCCTCGTCATCAGGCACAGCCAACTTGCGTCGCTGCGTCGAGCGGGCCTGACCGAGCACCCTGCATGCGCGCCGCTCAGAGACCACCTCCTGGCCAAGTACTTCGCGCACATGCACTATCGCTGCCCGGCGCTTGGCCGGACTCAGAAGTTTCCCGAAGCCGCCTCTTTCAGGACCGAGATGTCCGGCGCCTGGTCGGCCACCAGCTTCTTCAGTCGCGCGTTCTCCTGCACCAGCTCCTGGAGGACGCAAACGTCCTCAAGCCGTTTGGCCTGATCGACGCGCATGTCACCATACTCGGTGCGCCACCGGTAGTAAGTCTGATCGGTCACGCCGATCTTCTTGCAGACCTGAGCCACCGTCGCGCCGTTGGCGATCTCCACCTCCACCGCAGCCCTGAGGGCTGGCGCAGCCTGTTGATGATCTGCTCCGGCGTATGCCGCTTGCGCCCCATCGTCCTGCCTCCTCCATGGGCCCAGATGCCTCACACCCTAACACAACACCTGGACCCGTTTCTGGGGGGCAGGCCAGTGCATGAGTGGGACATTGCGGCGAGCACCCCCTGTCCCTTCTGCGTCCATCTCGAGGAGTGCCCCAACGTCGGTGCGCCACGGACCGGTGGTCGGTCACTGCGGTGGCACCTGCCCAGCTTCTTGAACAGCGGCCATTGCTCGCCGGAGTGACGGACGGGACGGATCAGCCCCTTGCGCAGCGGTTGGGCCAGCTTCCGCGCCGCCGTCACGTCGTTGCTCTTGTCGTCTCCGGCGATCCGGTGGTTGTGCAGGGAATCGGCCACGACCTTGCTGCACACACGGCTCCAGGACGCGATGCGCCGGCGCGGCCGGCCTCCTCTTCTCAGAGACCACGCTGCTCACATCCGCGAAGGCACCGACCCCTGCGCCAAGATTCGTGCAGGACCTCCAGAGCGTCTGCTCGAAGACGTCATTGCTCTGCTTGTCCAACACCGCCATGCTGAAGTGACGCGCGTGTAGGTCGGTGCCGATGCAGGCGGTGTCGGGCTGCAAGCTGAGGACACGCTGCAGCGCGTCCTCACTCGCGCCTGAGGGACACGATCAGGCGCGGGCCGACATACGAGAATCATTGGGGTGGGGGGCCTCCTTCTGGCAAGGGGGACACGGCACGTACTGCCGCCTCCTGCCACCCGGGACAGGTGCGCCCCTCTTTCGATACTACCAGGTCAGTGGAGATGCAGGCAGCCGCCGCGCTTGCGTGGCGAGCCGGGAGGGGCTGCTTGCCGTCGCCAACAGGGCCGTCTGCGGTTGACGGATGCCGCCGAGGCGGGGGCCCGCGCAGAGAGGGGAGCATTGACATGAGTCCGGGCACACGCGGTCGTGGGCTAACGCTGACGGGGTCAGCCATGCTGCTCATGGTGGTGGCGGCGAGCGTCGCCGGGGGGGCAGCGGACCTGGGTGAGCTCGTGCAATCAGACCAGTGGCGCTGCTCGTACGCCGGCAACATGACCGCCATGCCGGTCGAAGGCGCGCTGGGCGACAACCCCGGCCTTGAGATCGTCGGCGAGCCCTCCCCGGAGGACGTCACCTATGGCTCGATCAGCCTCCGCTTCGACCCGCCGCTGAACATGAGCGGGCTGAGCGCGATCTCCTTCATGGCCAGGGCCGACCGGCCCGCACGACCCGCGCTGACCCTCGAGTGTGATGGCGGCTCGCTGCGCCGCGACTTCGAGCGCCGCCCGCTGACCGCGTCCTTCCAGCGCATCGAGATGGCGCGCGCGGACATGGCCGTAGGGGGCGAGCCGGACCTGTCACGCGTTACCTCCCTGACCATCGGCTTCGGTCTGTGGGACTTTGACACCGCCAGATCAGGGTTTACCATCACCCTCGCCGGGCTGGAGTACCAGGGCACTGAGACCCGCTACATCATCCCGCGCCCGAAGCGAGGGGTGAGCGTTGACGGGCAGTACCGGGACTGGGGGTACGAGGACACCCTGTACAACTGGACCCCGCCCGAGTATGTATGCCTCAACGATGCGGCGCACGTCGTGCCCGACGGTCCGCAGTGGCCGGGGGCCAGGGCTCTGTCGGGGCGCTTCGCCGTGATGATGGACGCGGCGCACCTGTACTTCCTCGCGCTGGTGGCCGATGCGACGCCCTTCGAGGGCGTGGACCCGGCTCGGCCGTGGGCCAACGACTCCGTCGAGCTGTTCCTGGCGGTGAAGCCCAGCGACCAGGACCTGCGCGCAGGCGGCAGGCCCGATGCCCAGATCGTCTTTGACTGCGGCAGCAGCCAGGCGGCGATCGTGTGCTATGTCAGGGGCGCGCAGACCGCCGCCGGCGTGCAGCGGCAGACTGTGCCGGCAAGCTGGGTGGTGGGCGGCGGGCAGACCTCCGGCTACGTGCTGGAGGCGGCCATCCCACTGGCGGACCTGGGCCTGGGCGATCTCCAGCGCGGCGACGTGCTCGGCTACAGCATCAAGCTCAACGACTCCTCGGGCCTGAGCCTGATCGCGACGCCGGACAACCTCAGCCCCCATGCTCGCATCACGGGCTTTCGCAAGGCGTGGGTCGAGGTGGTCGTGGAGCGCGCGGAGGGCATCAGCTTCGGGACAGCCGCCACCAACGCGCTGTGGCCGGAGCGGTACGCGCCGGATGAAGCGCCGCGCGTCTGGGATCTGGAGGCGGCCCACCGCGAACAGGTCAGCGCCACGCGCACCCGGCTGTACCTGAATACGCTCTGGGCCGTGCAGGGCGTGGACAGCGATGACCAGGGCCCCGATCCCGCCGAGTGGCTGTACATGCCCCTCCCCATGGGCATCGGGTGGTACACCCCGGTCATGCGCTCGACCGACGACGGGAAGGTTGGCCGGGAGATCGGCTACGGGGCCCTGGGCACCGAGCGTTCATTCTTCTGGTTCGAGCGGCTCTTCGAGCCCGATCCAGACTTCCGGGACGGCCGGCTGACGCTGACCCTCGACTACGTGACCGGGGAGGCGACCGTCTATCTGAACGGCGAGATCCTCGGACGGGCGGACAGCGCCTGGACCACCTTCGACGTCACCGACCGCGTCCGCTACGACGAGCCGAACCGCCTGGACGTGCTGCTCTACCAGGTCATCCACCCCGGCACCTCGGTGCGCAACGGCGTCGGCATCACCGGCGACATCTACCTGGAGCACCATCGGTTCGCGCCGGCCATCGACGACGTCTGGGTGAGGAGTGCCAGTGGCCTCGACGGCAGCTTCGAGGTGGTGGTCGAGACCCGAGCGGCCGCGGCAGGCGGCGAGATCGCCCTCGAGATCCTGGCCCCGGACGGCACGGTCGTTGCCGGCGCGCACGAGGCCGTGACCGGCGACAGCGTCACCCTCACCGGCTCCTGCCCGAACTTCGCGCCGTGGTCCCCGGAGGCGCCGAACCTGTTTACCGCGCGGGTTGGGCTCCTGCAGGATGGCGAGCGAGTGGATGAGCGCCACCAGCGCTTCGGGTTCAGGACCTTCGAGATCAGGGACGCCCGCTTCCTGCTCAACGGCAAGGTGCTCAGGATGCGGGTGGCTCACGCCACCAATCCCGGGCAGGTCATGGAGCCGGGCCGGTTCGACGAGCTGAGGCGCGCCGGGCACAACAGCATCTTCATGCATGCGGGCCACTCGGGCTACAACGAGCCCCTCTTCTCGCGCATGGACGAGGAGGGCTTCGTAGGCTTCGTCCCCGTCGAGCGCTCCTGGTCTGACGAGAAGACCATCGCCGAGATACGGCGCTACCGGTGCCACCCGTGTGTGCTGGGCTACGTCAGCGACCAGTTCGGGCAGCTCGACTGCAACGGCTTCTCGCACAACCCCTTCTCAGTCAGCGACGGCTACTACCCCGAGAGCGACCGTGCGGTGAAGCTCTACCAGTTCCTGCGTGGCAGGGCCGAGTTGTTCGCGTCCGTGGATCCGACGCGGCCCTACTTCCCGCACGCGACCGGGAACTTCGAGGGCTCGCTGCGCTCGACGAATCACTACCCGACCTACGATCTGAACCTGCTGGACCAGGCGATGTACTACGCCCCGTGGTCACAGCGCGAGGACCCGCAGCTTCCGTATCACCTCTACGAGTGCGGGGTCCACGCCCTGTACTACGACCTCACCCATCCCGAGCACACCTTCGAGGTCGAGGAGGGCCGCACCGTCACGCGCCGTGTGGACTACGAGTGCGCCTCCCGCTACCTCGGCCCGCGCGCCTTCGACGGCTGGATGGAGTGGGAGGCCATCTTCATGCGCGCCTCCGTGCGGGGGTTCCGCCTGTGCGGCATCGACGGCTTCACCCCCTGGGTGGGGGATGATGTCTTCCTGGCCCCCTGCAACACGACGCGGGCCCAGGACATCCCCGACAACCGCCGGCTCTCCTGGCGCTACTTCACGCTGCCCTACGTGCAATCCCTCGATGACAGTTGGATGCGGATGTGCTCGTGGTACTACCAGCTCCGCGCCCAAGCCCGCCGGCAGTGGCCGGAGGAGTACGGGCAGGGACCGCTCCAGCGCACGCGCTGCGAGTTCAGCGACATCTACGACAACGAGATGCAGCCCCTGTGCGCCTTCATCGCCGGGCCGGAGGCCGAGGTCTTCAGCCGAGAGCACACCTTCTCGGTCGGCGAGCGGATCGAGAAGCAGATCGTGGT
>JALGUI010000209.1 GCA_029820915.1 Candidatus Zipacnadia bacterium
GATCGCGCCCACGAGCTTCTCGTTCATGGCGTAGCCGACCGCCAACTCCGGGTGCGCCGGGCACCGCAGCGAGTCCTCGGTCTCCAGGTAGGGAGTGATGGCCTCGACCCAGTCTTGGCCGGGCAGCGCGCCGTTGTTGTCCTGCGCGTACATCATGAACGCCAGCCCGATCTGCTTGAGGTGCTGGCGACACGCAGCGCCCTGGGGGCCTCCCTCCTCGCCGCCGCCCTCGGCGATGATCGGCACCAGGAGCTGCCAGATCGCGTCATCGTCCGGCCCGGCCGCCTCGGCGTAGTCCAGCCTGCCGGTGACCTCCATCGTCGTCATGTCGATGACGTAGAGCACGCCGTCGTCGATGATCAGGAGCTCCTCGCCACGGTCCACGACCACGGGCTGGCTGGAGGCCGCGCCCTTCATCGCGTTCATCAGCAGCATGATGCCGCCGGCGTCGTCGCCGCCCTTGTCGGCCATCATCATGAACACCATGATCTCGGCCGGGCTCATGCCCGTCTCGGTGAGGATGGCCATGAAGGTCGCGGCCTCCGGCTCCATCCCCATGTCCAGGAATCTCTGGACCTTCTGGCCTACCTGTTGCTCGGCCGCCACGCGGTCCAGGTCATCCTGTTCGCCGGCCTGTGCGAGCACCATCGCGCAGGTGCACAGCACCGTCAGCAGTACGGCCGCAACGCGTCGATTCATGGCATCGTCACCCCTGTATCGGTGGCCCGGCTACACAGTCGCTGTCTCAGGAGTCTGCTACGGCTATTCGCCCTCGCGGGTTGCGAAGCCTGCCGGAGTTCACGTAACCTTAACCTCGGCGAATGCGACGTGAGCGTGCTTTCGCGACCGCGCGGTCGGTTTCCACGCGCGCAAAGGCGGGTAGTACTCCTGTCACGGACTGCGTGCTTGTGGCGTGGGCGCCTCAGGTGTGTGCCCGGCGCCCGGACATGCAGTGCGGGCAGACCGCCGATGTTGACGCGCGCCGGCCGGACAGGCAGCACCGTGCGATGGCAGACCAACAGAACCCGAGCCGACGAAGCGGAGGGAATGAGCAGTGAGCGTTCAGTTTTACGTCTACGAGCTCAGGGACGATGAGCAAGACGTGCCGCGACGCCTGTCCTGGGACGGCTGGCAAGAGCTGAGTGACTGGCTGCAGGAGGAGGGGCTGGATGCCGAGGGGCGCATGGCGCGCCACGTCGAGATCCAGCAGGTGAGGCAGGCCGTGGAGGAGACGGCCGGCGTCGAGGAGGCGAGCGAGGAGGTCTTCGTGGCGCCGCTGCCGGACGTGAGGGGCGGGGTGCTGATGTTCGGCCTGGCCACCGAGGACGCGGACTACGTCGTGTCACCGGTCGAGCTCCCGTGGCTGCTGGTGCAGTCGGTCAGTGGGTGGGAGGCGTCGCTGACCTTCAGCGTCGAGCGCATCGGCGGCAGGGGCGCCGACGGCTACTTCGACGAAGAGGCCAAGTAGCGGCGGCGACGGAAGCCGCGTGCAGTCGTTCTGTGGCATCCCGCCCAGGGGCGGGACCCGTGCGTCGTGCCGCGCTCCGGCGACCATGCGGACGACCGACGGGCGAGGGCGCCCGTCGCACGGACGGCAAGGGCGCGAAGTCGTTCTGTGGCATCCCGCCCAGGGGCGGGACCCGTGCGTTGTGCCGCGCTCCGGCGACCGTGCGGACGACCGACGGGCGAGGGCGCCCGTCGCACGGACGGCAAGGGCGCGAAGTCGTTCTGTGGCATCCCGCCCAGGGGCGGGACCCGTGCGTCGTGCCGCGCTCCGGCGACCGTGCGGACGACCGACGGGCGGGACCGCCCGTGCGTCGTGTCGATGGCCGCCGACCTGCCGAACGACCCACGGGCGAGGCGCCCGTGGCACGGAACGACCACCGGCGACGACCGGGCGGGCCCGATGCGCAGCATCGACCGTAGGCCCGCCCTTCCACAACGGCAACGGCGAACGGCAACGGCCCGACGTTGTTCTGTGGCACGACCGTGCCCCGAGGTCCGCACCGCCATCGCGGGGAAATGCCCCCGACATACCCGCACGCGGAGGTGCGCCATGAGTCACGCCGCCCCGGAGTTGCCGTGCCTGCTTCTGACGCTGCTCGCCGCCGGGCTCGCGCTCGCCCCGTGCCAGGCCGCCGATCCCGTCGTCCTCCATGTCTCGCCCGTGGGCGATGACGCCTGGTCCGGCCGCCTCGCTGAGCCGGACGCCGAACGCACCGACGGTCCGCTGGCCACGCTCGAAGGTGCGCGAGATCGCATCCGGGCGCTGAAGGGCGATGGCGACCTCGGCGCGCCCGTCGAGGTGCTTGTGCGCGGCGGGACCTATCGCCTGCCGCGCAGCTTCGTGCTCGAGCCGCGGGATTCTGGCACCGAGCAGGCTCCCATCACCTACGCGGCCCGGTCCGGCGAGCGTCCGGTCTTCTCCGGCGGCCGACCCGTCATCGGCTGGCGGGAGGGCGATGACGGCCTGTGGACCGCGCACATGTCGGCGGTGGCGGGCGGGGCCCGCTACCCGCGCCAGCTCTTCGTGAACGGTCGGCGCGCCACCCGAGCGCGCATCCCCAACACCGGCTATCTGCAGCTCGAGGGCCTCATCAACCCCTACGATCGTTCCGATGAGCGCAATCGCGGCGCCTTCCGCTTCCGCGATGGCGACCTGAGCGCCGACTGGCGGAACCCTACGGACATCGAGATCGTGAAGATGTTCTCGTGGTCCGCCACGCGCTTGCCCGTGGCCGCGATCGACGAGGAGCGTGACATCGTCCACTTCGCGGGCACGACCGGCCCCGACCCGCGACTCTTCGACTGGGCGGGCAACCGCTACTACGTCGATCACGTCTTCGAGGGCCTCGACAGCCCCGGCGAGTGGTACCTCGACCGCCCCACGGGGGCGCTGCACTACATGCCGCGGCCCGGCGAGGAGCCGGCGACCGCCGGGGCTTTCATGCCGCTGGTCGAGCGGCTCGTCGAGTTCGCGGGCGATGCCGAAGCGGGGGAGATCGTCAGCCACATCACGCTGCGTGGCCTGACCTTCGAGCACGCCTCGTGGCCGATGCCCGAGACGGGCTGGGACGAGCGCCAGGCGCAGGCGAGCATGCAGACCGCCGCGATCTACGCGCGCGGCGCCGAGCACTGCGCGCTCGAGGACGTCGAGGTGCGGCACGCCGGGACGCACGGCGTGTGGTTCGAGCGCGGCTGCCGGTACAACCGGATTGAGCGCTGCCACATCTGGGACGTGGGCGCCGGGGGCGTCTACATCGGCGCGACGACCGAGCAGCCGGAGGCCGGCCACAACGTGGTGGGCAACTGCTACATCCACCACTGCACCGAGGTGCACGACGGCGCCATCGGCGTGTGGATCGGCCGCAGCTCCTACAACGAGATCACGCACAACGACATCAGCGACATGGACTACACCGGCGTGTCGGTGGGTTGGCACTGGCACTACGGGCCCAGCAGCGCGCATGACAACATCATCGCCGACAACCACATCCACCACTGCGGCCACCGGGTGCTCTCGGACATGGGCGGGATCTACACCCTCGGCGAGGCCCAGGGCACCGTCATCCGGCACAACCTCTTCCATGACATCTGGTGCTACCCGGCCTACTCGCACGCCTCGGGCATCTACCTTGACCAGGGCAGCACCGATCTGCTCATCGAGGACAACATTGTCTATGGGTGCACCGACAGCGGGTTCATCGTCCACTACGGGAAGGACAGCATCGTTCGCAACAACATCTTCGCCCTCGCGGGCAAGTACGGCCTCAGCCTCGGGAAGCCGGAGGAGCACCGCTCCTTCATCTTCGAGCGCAACATCGTGTACTGCGAGCACCCGTACATGGCCGGGCGGCGGGTAACTGAGAACGAGGACGTGGAGCGGAACCTGTACTGGTGCACCACCGGCGAGGAGCCTGTCTTCTGCGGCATGACGCTGGCGGAGTGGCGCGCGGCCGGGCACGACCTGGAGTCGATCGTTGACGATCCCGGCTTCCGCGACCCGGAGCGCGGCGACTTCACACTTGCAGAGGACTCACCCGCGCTGCAGATCGGCTTCGAGCCCATCTCCATGGACGGCATCGGGCTCTACGGCGATCCAGAGTGGGTTACGCTGCCGAAGCGCTTCGAGCACCAGCCCGATGACCCGCTGCCGCCGGAGCCCGAGCCGCTGGTGATCAGCGACGGCTTCGAGGGCATGCCCGAAATCGACGAGCCGGCGCCGCTGGGCGGCCATCCGCTGCACGCGTACGTGCATACCGAGGACCGGCCGGAGCTGGTCGGCGTCACCGACGAGACCGCGGCGTCGGGTGAGCGGAGTCTGCGCATCGAGGACGCGGCCGACCTCGACAAGGAGTACAACCCGCACTTCTACTACCGGCCGAACTACACCGAGGGCGTGGCGCGCTGCGCCTTCGACATCCGCATCGACGAGCGCACGGTCTTCTACCACGAGTGGCGCGACGCCGCAGCGCCGTATCTGGTAGGGCCGACGCTGTCCATCGCGGGCGCCAAGCTGCGTGTCGGCGACGAGGACGTGCTCGACCTGCCGCCCGGTGCGTGGGTGCACTTCGAGATCGTGGCCGCGCTGGGTGAGGCCGCAGGCACGTGGGACCTTACAGTCACGCTGCCGGATGGGACTGAGCACCCCTTCGACGACCTGACATGCACCTCGCCCGAGTGGCGGGAGTTGCGCTGGCTCGGCTTCGTCAGCAACGGAACCCAAGAAGGGGTCTTCTACCTCGACAACATCGACCTCGGCGTCGAGGAGTAGTCAGCGCCCGTCGCGCGGAACGACAACGAGGCGGGCGCGCAGGGAAGCGCGCCCCTCCGTACGACATCGCTACCTTCGGGGCCCGGGCGTCGCCGCTACTGCCCCGCGAGCAGCTCCACGGTGGCGTCGGGCAGCATCCACTTCACGTGGCCGTCCGCGAACAGGACGTTGATGCCGCCCTCGTGGATGCCGTCCGGCGGCACCAGCTCCGCGCCGCCGACCGGGGCCTCGCCGCCCTCGAGTGTCTCGAAGGCCAGCACCGTCTGCCCCGGATTCGGCATGTCGTTGAGGCGCATCGGCA
>JALGUI010000210.1 GCA_029820915.1 Candidatus Zipacnadia bacterium
GGACCGGCCACGGTGCGGGGCTGCAGGTTCGAGGCCAACGGCACGGGCATCATCACTCGCGGCGCCGACGTTCGCCTGGAGAGCAACGTCTGCTTCGGGAACGCCCCGGCGGTGGCGGTCCTGGCGGGGCAGGCCAGCCTGGTGCACAACACGCTGCACGCGGGCGCCACGGACGAGCCGCTGGTCAGAGTCGCCGAGGGCGCGTCGGCGGCGCTGCGCTTCAACATCCTGTCCGGCCCGGGAGAGTTGCTCGAGGCCGGTGGCGCCGCCCAGGCCGAGGGGAACCTGTTCAGTCGCCAGACCGCGAGCGCCGCCGCCGACCCCCAGGCCATCTGCGCCGATCCGCGCTTCGTGGACGTCGCGTCCGGCGACCTGCACCTCGCCGAGGACAGCCCCGCTCGTGGCTCGGCGACAGGACTTGAGGCGCTTGCGGATGCCGATGGCATCGGCCGGCCGCGCGGCGACCAGCCCTGCCTGGGCGCGTACGAGGCCCCGGGGACACGCGAGGGCGCTGAGTACTTCGTGGCGCCGGGCGCGCAGGACGGCGACGGCTCGCCCGAGCGACCCTTCGGCGTGATCGCGAGCGCGCTCGAGGGGGCGCTGCCGGGTGACACGATCACGCTCGCTCCCGGCGACTACTCGGAGTCCGTCACTATCCACGGCTCCGGCGCGCCGGATGCCCCCATCACCATTCGCTCGGCGCAGCTGCGGGCAGCGGTGTTCCGCGACTCTACGTGGACGCTCGACAACTGCTCGCACGTGCGCATCGAGGGCCTGAGCTTCATCGACTGCCGCCGGGCCTTCGTGCTCGGGCCCTACGCGCGCGACTGCGAGTTGGTCGGCAACAGCATCGTGCGTGAGTTGGAGGGGGGCGGGGCGATCTCGATCTCCGGGCCGGCGGCGACGGGTAACCTGATCGAGGGCAACGTGATCGCGCTCAATCACGGCGGCGTGGGCGTGCAGATCAACTGCCAGCGCTTCAACTGGCGCCAGACGCTGCGGGGCAACGACATCAGCGGGTGCTACTACGGGGTGCAGTCCGGTGGCGGCTCCTATCCCACCGCCCCGCCCGGCTACCACGTGGTCGAGGGCAATGAGCTGCACCACAACTGGAAGGACGGCTACCACTCGAAGACCACGGACAACATCCTGCGCAGCAACGATGTGCACGACAACTCGTCCACGGGGATCTGCACCCGCTACGGCGCCCGCAACGTCATCTTCGGCAACCGGGTGTACGCCAACGGCGCGCACGGGATGCGCCTGCACTCGCCCGCGCACTTCGTGGTCAACAACCTGGTCTACGCCAACGGCCGCGCGGGAATATACCTCTCCTCATGGCCCGGCGGCGCCGACGGCGTGTTCCCCCACAACTTCGAGCCCTACTACGAGCCCCCGCACGAGGTCTGGATCGCGCACAACACGCTCTACGGCAACGGCCGGTCACCGATCTTCGGGGACTGCGGCAGCCGCTTCATGCTGCTGCGCAACATCATCGTGGGCGGCGACGATGAGATGGACGCGGTACAGCTCGGCCCCAGCGCGGCCATCCGTCAGGCGGAGGGGAACATCTACTGGCAGTGCCGCCCGCCGCTGCTGCGCGAGTACGAGGGAGGCATGTACGGCAGCGTGGCCGATCCGCGCTTCCTCGATCCCGGCGCCGGCGACTTCCGCCTTGCGCCGGACAGCCCGGCGCGGCGCCTCCCCAACTTCGCCGACGCGCTGTCGTCGTTCGTCGGGCTGTGCGGCGGGCGCCTGCCCGATCACGCGGGCAGCGACCTCGGGCCGCCCGGCGACTGAGCAGGCCGAGGTGCGGCTCAGAACTCGCCGCGCACGCCAGTGGCATGAGCGTCGCCGGCCCGCTCTGCGATAAGGCGGGCGTGGCGGCGACGTTCAAGTAGCGCCGGCCGGCCCGCGCCCACTGGGGCTGCCGCCACTGCCTCTGCAGCGCGCAAGGTCTCGCCCTGCCGGGGCGGCTCTTCCGCGCCGTTCGTGGGACAGGCCACCCGGCCTGTCGCCGTTGCCCCGTACAGATGGCACGACAACGGCAACATCGGACAAGCAGGAATCCCTGTCCCACCAGCAACTCCCGCAGATGGCAGGCGGGGGGCCTACCGTGCCGTCAGCAGCCGAGTCTGCCCGACGAGCGGCTGCGGTTACGCCTTCGCACGGGGCTCGCCCTCGAAGCGCTGCAGCTCCGGCCAGATGCTCCTCATCTGCCACGCGTCCAGCGACGTGAGCCTCGCCGGGCCGCCGCGAGCGAACAGGGCCACCCCGGTACTGTCCTCGCGCTGCGGGTACACGCGCACGGTCAGACACTGCTTACCGTTGGCGAAGACCTCGACCGAGCTGCGGTCGAGGAAGATCCGCAGATTCAGGGGCTCGCCCGCCTCGAGATACAGCGGCCCGATCTCCGGGGTCCGCGACAGCACGTCGGGGAGCAGAGAGGCGCGCGATATGTCGATTCCCAGTCGGCAGTCGGCGGGATCCCCGCGAACGATGGTCCGGTGGAGCGTGATGGTGGTCTGCTCCCGGGCGTCGGGCGAGCGCAGAACGTGGAGTCCGACCTCGCGCGCCGAGCCGGGATCGATCGTCGCCTCGATCTCCACCACCCCGCCAGTGATCCCGCCGAGCAGGATCTCCTCGTTGGCCGGGATCTCGGTCGGACCCGCGTGGGCGCGGCCGAAGCGCAGCGACTGCAGCTCCGGCACAGGCTCGATGCGCAGGGCGTTGTCGGCGGTGAGCCACAGGTGGCGCGGCAGCGACATCATCCCCGACCAACCGGGCTCAGACCGGCACTCGTGCAGGTTGAAGATGGCCAGAAAGCGCCCATCGTCATCCACCGTGGCCGAGGGCGCGTGCAGGCCGCCCGGCACGAGCGGCCCGTAGGCCATGCGTCCATGGTAGTCGGGGATGAACCGGTGGCTGTCGCGGTCGTAGTCGCCCACGTAGTACTGGGCCGCGCGCTTGTGGCTGAAGAACAGGAGCATGTGCTTGCCGTCGCTGATCGGCCAGAAGTTGGGCACGGCCCCATCCTCGCCCGGCTCGGTGTGGAAGCCGTCCTCGATGAGCGGGCCGAGGTACTCCCAGTCGGCCAGGTCCCGTGAGCGGAACAGGTGATCGACGTTCCGGCAGTCCCTCCGCACCTCACCGTCCTTGTAGGTCCCCGACAGGCAGTAGTAGCCGTCGTCCTCCCGCCAGATGCACGGGTCGAACACGCGGTAGGGCTCCCCATCCGGGGTAATGGGGATGACGGGGTTATCCGGGTGCTTCTCCCAGTTCAGAAGCAGCGGATCATCCGCCGTCGCGATGGCGTTGCCGGACTGCGTGCCGTGGTAGATGGCGATGACGCGATCCGGCTCGACCACCGTCTGCCCGCTGAAGCAGTCCCGCTCCGTGGTCGGGTACAGCGCGACGGGCAGGTCCTCCCAATGGACCATGTCATCGCTGACGGCGTGCCCCCAGTGGACCCGGTCGGCGCCGTCAGGCCAGAACTGGTAGAACATGTGATACCTGCCCCGCCACCGGCACAGCCCGTTCGGGTCATTGAGCTTGCTCTCGGGCACTGAGAAGTGGTACAGCGGCCGATAGCGATCGGACGCCAGCCGCTCCCGCGACTCCCGGAAGCGCTGCAACTGCCCGTCATCCCTGAGCGCTTCGAGCTGCTCGTCCAGTGTCCGCGGATACGTCTCGTTGGGCGGCTCGGGCTCTCTGTCATCCGGCATGGAGGAGGTGCTCCTTCCGCTCACGGCCGGTCCGGCGTACTACTGCACACGAGAGGCCGGCCGGTCACATCGGGATACGAGGCCGGCCTACATATCCACCTCGCACTCCCACAGGTACCCGGACCGGTACGGGTTGTCCGTCTCCGCGACGTAGAACACATTCCCTTCGCCGCGCACGATGTCGTGGGTGCGATAGCAGGCGGTGTCCAGGTCGGCGTCATGCATCTCACCCAGGTTGTGGAACGCGCCGCTCTCCCGGTCATAGCAGAAGAGTTGTCCGTTGCCTTCGTCGCCGCCGCACCCGTAGATCAGCCCGTCCTCGCCGACCAGCAGCCCCGGCATCCTCCGCGACGCGTACGGCTTGCCCAGGAACTCGCATGACGCCGTCTCCGGGTCCAGCCGGATCAGCTCACCCAGCGTCGAGCCGATGTACAGGTAGCCATCGCCGCCGTTGATCATGCAGTCCACCGGGCCCGCGCCCGGGTACATGATATCGCGGCCCGCCGGCCCATTCGGGATGCTGTGGTCGAACCAGGTGATGTCATCGGCCTCCGGGTCATAGCAGAACAGGTTGTGCTTGGTCCAGTGCCACGTCCCCCAGAACCGCCCCCTGTCGTCCAGCGCCGAAATGTGGGTAATGGAGCCGACGAAGTCGAAGTTGGTGACCCGGTCACTGTCGATGTCGTAGCGGAAGAACTTGAATACCGGGTAGGTAAGCCCGTAGATGATCCGCCGCTGGTGGTCCATGGTGATAGTCTGGATGTAGTCATACTCCATCGGCGTGGACAGGATCTCGTACTCGCCGGTGGGCGGGTGATATCGGAATATCTTCCCGCCGGGCGCCTCCAGCCGCCTGCTCATATCATGCAGACACGCCGTCGCCCCATAGATAGCCTGATCCGCCTCATCGAACACCAGGGAACGGTGGATCTTCACATCGAACTGCTCCCCCACATCCGCCCAGCCCAGGCTCTCCCACTCGGCGGTCTGCGTATCGAACACGTAGAAGATGTCCGCATCGTACGCGGTTATGCCGCAGTACAATCGCCGCTCCCGCGGGTTGTACAGCAGACAGGTGAACGCAACGTAGTTCCGCCGCCGCTCTTCATCGATCCCGCCCCTGCCGACCTCATCGCTCTCCATCGGCGCCTGGTCCATCCGGTAGTCACGCAGGATGTGGGCCTTGCACCTCATGACCATCGCTATCCCTCCGGCTTCGCGCAGTTCCCGGGCCGCAACACCCAGCGCGCCACCCAGCGGGTCCGCGCTGCGGTCGCGCCATGCGCATTCCCCACGCCGGCCCTGCAGGCCTCCCGATCGCGGGCGGGAGCCGATGGTACAAAGCGGGATCTCGGACCTGCGTGTGGTGCCCTGCCACCTACCCACGCAGGGCAGGCGGTCGAGCGAGCCTCTACCCGGACGAGCCGGCCGAGATGGACGATCCGTACCGCTTCTTCCGCTGGTAGGGCCGGAGGCGGGGCCGGGCCATGCCTTCCACGATCCAGCAGACTGTGAGCAACTCTTGAGGATAATGACGAGGAATGCGCGCCGTCCACCCTGAAGATACAATGTGGCTTGGGATTGGCTGAGGCTCATGAGGAAGCGCGATGCTCCAGACCGGCCTGCGCGCTCATCTGGCGACGACCGGACTCGCACTCAACCTGGCCCGCGCGGCACGTGGTTCAACGTGCGCGCGGGCCTTTGTCCGTGTACATGGCGGTCGCAGCCCTATCGTGAGGTATCCAGTGACGTGGGAGAGTGAGTGAGATGACACGCGCCACGGTGTCGCACTGGCGTCTCATGGGGGCATTGCTCGCGGTGTTCGTCTTGGCGGCCGCCGTGCCCGGGTGGGCGGCCTACACGAAGCTCTACAAGATCACGAACACCATGACCGAGGACGGGCAGTTCCTGCGGGTGATCAACAACGCCCTGGAAGTGGTCACCACGTACACCGCTTACCCCTCGGCGTGGAGCCCGCCGGCGATCAGCAACATCACGTACGCCGGCACGTACTGCACGAAGATGAAGTTCGGCGAGTTCCGCGTGGACCCGGTGGTCGCGCCGGGCGCGTACGCTAAGATCGGTTGGCGGACGGCCGACAACAACTGCCGCCTGCGCGACCTGCGCTGGGTGAAGTACTCCGGCGCGACCGTGCCGGTGGTGGACCCCGACCAGCTTGGCGGCGTGCCGGGCGGCGGCGAGGTGCAGTACATCAATGGTGAGTATGTCTGGGTGCTCATCAACGACACGGACCTGCCGATCGACCTGTCGAACGTGTCGCTGGAGGTGCTGGACGGGGAGCCGCCGCTCGAGGACCTGATGCAGGGCATGTCGCTGCGTGCCATGCGACCGATGCAGGGCGATGGCCTGCCCCACCCAAATATTGTCACGATGCGAGTGGAGGCGATCGTCAGCGGGCACATCGAGCCGCTGATCGACGCGGTCAATGCGGGCTGGCCGTTGAGCCCGCAGCAGGACGGCGCGGAGATGCAACCCGCCTGCATCGTCATCGACAAGGATGCTCTGCTGGCGTGTCTCAACAACGCGATCGCGGAGCTCCAGGATGGAGCGGCGGCCTACTCGACCGCTCCCGGACAGGCAGAGGAGCACTGGGGCCAGGCGATCGACCGGCTGGCCCATTTCAAGCGTCTCGTCAAGATCATCCGCTGGATGGCTTGGTGGCTTTTCCCGCGGGAAGTGACAGGGGACTGGCTCGACAGGGCGAACGCTGCGATCGCAGCGATCGCAGCGCTGCCCGGCGATGCTGCGATGTCCGGCGCGGACCTACAACCGCCGGGCCAGCAGCCGCCACCGCCACCGCCTCCCGGAGATGGCTCGGAGTACGGCTACGCGCTGTGGGACGAGATGGCGGGGGCCACGCTGCCGAAGGACAGCTACACAGCCTTCGTGGTGCCGGATGGTGACGGCGTCCCCGACGAGACGCTGATGCTGACGACGCTCTACGGCGACACACTCGAGTGCGTCGAGCTCTACACCCTGGGGCCCGAGGGGGCGCCTGCTGACACGACGCCACCCGTGATCGACTTGGCGGTCGCTAGCCCCGCGACGCTGTGGCCTCCGAAGCATGAGATGGTGCAGGTACAGGTTGACGTAACCCTTCATGACTTGGACGACGCGGGCTTGCCCCGCCTGAACCCGGTGACGGGCGCCCCGCTGGCGGGCTGGTACATCGAAGAAGTCTCCTGCAATGAGGAGGAGACCGGCGACTACGCGCCCGACTGGTTGCTGGATCCCGACAACGATGCGCACGCCCTGTCGCTGCGGGCCGAGCGCGAGGGCAAGGGACACGAGGGCCGCACCTACACGGTGATCAT
>JALGUI010000211.1 GCA_029820915.1 Candidatus Zipacnadia bacterium
GCCGCACCGGCGCTCCAGCGCGCGCTGCAGGAGGGCGCGCGAGCGGCCGAGAGCGGCGCGGCGGGCGACGAGGTGGAGGGCATCGTCGCGGAGGCGCTGGCGCGCGAGCCGCTGGTGCGGCCGCAGTACATCCGCGCGGTGGACCCGGACACGCTGCGGCGCCTGCCGGGCCGCGGCGGGCCGATGGTCATCGCGGCGGCGGCGCACGTCGGACAGACGCGCCTGATCGACAACGTCAAGGTCGAGGGATGAAGCCATGCTTCGCATCATGTGCCGGTCGAAGATCCACGGCGCCACAGTGACGCAGACGGAGCTGTACTACGAGGGCAGCATCACCATTCCGACGGAGTTGATCGAGGCCGCCGACATGCTGCCGGACGAGCGCGTGCAGGTCGTGAACCTGAGCAACGGCTCGCGCATGGAGACCTACATCATCGAGGGCCCGGCGGGCTCGGGCGTCATCTGCCTCAACGGCCCGGCCGCGCGGCTGGCCGTCGTCGGCGACCGCGTGCACATCCTGTGCTACGCGATGATGACTGAGGAGGAGGCCCGCGCGCACGCGTTGAATGTTGTGCACGTGGACGATCGCAACCGGATTGCACAACCATGAGCCGGCCACTTCGCCCAACCGGCCTCGTCGAGCCCGCCGCGGTCGCTCGCACAGTGCGCGACGCACTGCGCGAGGACATCGGCCGCGGCGACCTCACCAGCATGCTGACCATCCCACCGGACACGCGCGCGTGCGGCGTGCTGGTCGCCAAGCAGGACGGCGTGATGGCGGGCGGCTACGTGGTTGCTGAGTGCTTCGGCCAGAACGACCCCGGCGGCCGCTTTGAGCAGTCCATCGGCGAGGGCGAGGCGTTCGCTCAGGGCGATCACCTCGGCGAGGTCGAGGGCACGGCGCGGGGGCTGCTGGGCGCCGAGCGCGTGGCGCTGAACTTCCTGCAGCGGCTGTGCGGGATCGCGACGCTCACCCGCGCGTTCGCGAACCAGGTGGCGGGCACGGGCGCGCGCATCACGGACACGCGTAAGACCACGCCCGGGCTCCGGGCGCTGGAGAAGGCCGCGGTGCTGGCGGGAGGGGGGCGCAACCACCGCTTCGCGCTGTACGATGGTATACTGATCAAGGACAACCACATCCGGCCGGCGGGCGGCATCGCGCAGGCGGTCCGCCGCGCCAGGGAGGGCGCGCCGCATACGCTGAGGGTCGAGGTCGAGACGGCGGACCTCGGCGAGGTGCGTGAGGCGCTGGAGGCCGGCGCCGACATCATCATGCTCGATAACATGAGCGACGAGGCCATGGCCGAGGCCGTGCACATCGTCGGCGACCGGGCCCTCGTAGAGGCGTCCGGCGGGATGTGCCTCGAGCGCGTGCGGGCGGTGGCCGCACTGGGCGTGGACCTGATCTCGGTCGGCAGGCTGACGCACTCGGCCCCGGCCATCGACATCAGCCTCGAGCTGGAGATGCTCGACTGACCCCTGGCGGGAGGGATTCGGACTTGCGCACCAGAGCTGTGGCGGGCCGGGCGGGGGTAGTGCTCTTGGCGCTGGTCGCGATCGGCGCGGCGGCGGCGCAGCAGAACGTCGCCCTCAACCGACCCTACATCTGCGGCACCGACATCATGGGCGGCTGGACCGGCCTCGTTGATGGCGTGACCGACTCCGACAGCGGGCCGGGCTGCTTCGCGACCGCCGATGAGCCGGACTTCCCGAAGGCCGTCACCATCGACCTGCAGAGGCCGTGCGGCATCAACCGCATCGCCGTCCACAGCTCGACCAATGGCAACACGCGCGGCATCATCATCTATTGCTCGCAGGACGGCGTGCGCTTCGAGAAGCTCCGCGAGTTCATCTTCCCGCAGGCGCAGGCGATCACGCTCAACCACCGGTTCAACGACCGCCCGGCGCAGTTCGTGCGCGTGGAGTTCACCAACACCTGGCGCGGGGGCCTGGGCGGCGACAACGTCATCTTCGTGCGCGAGGTCGAGGTCTTCGGCAACCCGACCGGCGCCGCGCCCGTGGTGGCGCCCCCGCCGCAGCCCATCGGCGACGCGTTCGTCTACACGCGCGACCTGCGCCTGTTCCGTCGCTGGGCGGTCCAGGGCGACCGGCCGCTGAGCATTGCCGCCTTCGGCGACTCGCTGGCCACGTGCGGCGAGGGAAGCTGGCCGGCGACGGTCGCCGAGCGCCTCAGGTTCGCCCGCCCCGACGGCGGCGAGGTCACGGTGACGGACTTCTCGCACCCGGGCATGACGCCGGACGCCGGCACCGGCGACATCACGCACGCGATCGACGCCGAGCCGGACGTGGTGCTGGTGAGCTTCGGCACCGACATGGTCCGCTGGGATGGAGAGGCGTTCCGGGCGGGTCTGTCGGGCGTGGTCGGCCGTCTGCTGGCCGAGACGGACGCGCTCGTGATCCTGATCGGCCCGGCGCCGGGCACGGGCGAGCTGATCGATGTCGCGCGCCGGGCGCTGGAGGAGATGGAGCGCACGGCCGACGTGCTGCGCGTGCCGATGCTGCGCACCGAGGTGCTCATGCTCCAAGAGGGGCTGTCCGCTGAGGACGTGATCGGCGACCGCGGCGAGCTGTCGGAGGAGGCCCGGCTGCTGATCGCCACGTCGGTCCTCGAGCTGCTGCTGCAGCCGTAACTCAACGTGGGGTGAAGTCGCATGCGACGCCTGCTGGGCGCAATCGTCGGCTTTCTGCTGTTCTTCCCCGGGGCGCTGGTGCTCAGGTGGCTGGTGGTTGACGAACTGCGCCTCTACCAGGACATGACGCTGACCGACGCCCTGCTGGCGATCATCATCATCCTCGCGTCGGTGCTGATGTTCGGCCAGACCCGCCGGGCGCTGACCGCGAAGGAGCTGGAAGAGCAGGCCAAGGCCATGGAGCTGGCGTCGCGCCGGCTCGAGCGCGCTCAGCGTCTCCACGAGCAGGCGCGGCGCGGGCGCCGCACCAGCAGCCGCAGGCCGGCGGCGGAGCCGAGCCCGTCCTCGCGCCGCAGGTCGTCCTCGCGCCGCCGCACGCGCGATGAGGACGACCGGCGGCGGTAGTGCGCGCTGAACTGGCAGAAACCGAGCGCCAACCTGCTCGCCCAGGCAGGCGAAGGGATAGAGCTATCGTGCGACATGGTGAGGCCGGGGTGTTGAGTATGCGCGCCGAGACGCGCCAGCTTGTCGGCGTAGGGCTCTACACTGTCAGCAATGCGGCACGTCTTCTGCAAATGCCGTCGCGCAAGATCCGGCGATGGGTGCAGGGCTACGTCTACCGGTACGCGGGGGCCAAGCGGGATTCCGACCCCGTCTTTGCGCGCGCCCTGACCGAACTTGAGGGTGTGCTGCTACTGTCCTTCGTGGACCTGATCGAGCTGAAGTTCGTCGAGATGTTCCGCAGCGAGGGCGTCTTGATGTCGGTGATCCGAGCAGCCGCGAGGGAGGGGGCACGGTTGTTCGGCACGGACCACCCGTTCGCCGTCAGGGGTTTCAAGACGGATGGCCGGGCGATATTCGCGACACTGCAGGACGCCGACGCCGAAGAGATCGGGATCCGGGCGGAGGAACTGGTTCAGGAACTGCACCGCGGCCAGTACGTCTTCGCGCACATGGTCACACCTTTCTTCCGCAAGCTCGAGTGGGAGGCCGAGGAACTCCGAAGATACTGGCCAATGGGGAAGGACTACCGGGTCGTGATCGACCCGCAGATAGCATTCGGGCAGCCGGTGGATGCCTTCACTGGTGTTCCCACGAACGCCTTGTTCATCGCTGTCGAAGGTGGGGCTGCTGTCGAGGACGTTGGGAGCTGGTACGACGTCCCAAGGGATGCAGTCACTCATGCGGTCGAATACGAGGCGTCGCTTCGGCAGGCGTCATGAAGTACTTCTTCGACAACAACATCTCGCCCAGGATTGTGTGTGTGCTGAACTGCCTTGAGGTCGATGCAGTCCACCTGCGCGACGTCTTCCCGCCGGCGACCGCCGATGTGAGCTGGCTGCCGGAGTTGTCCGGGCAGGACCGGATCCTCGTCACCGTGGACGTCCACATCAGGACGCGCCCACCCGAGGTCTTCGCTCTGAAGCAGGCGGAGGCGGCTGCGGTTTTCCTCTATCGAGGCTTCGCCAGAATCGACCTTTGGGACCAAGTGGCGTGGCTGCTACGCCGCTGGCGCGAAATCGAGGGCGTGCTCGGGGACGCTGAGCGCGGCAAGTGCTACCGGGTACCTCAGAGGGGTCACATCCGCGAGATCTGACGCACTTGCAAGAGTGAAAGCGGCCGGGATCGCGTGATCCCGGCCGCCGTTGATTCCGCGCGCCGATGGCGCGTCAGACCTGGAAGCCCTTCAGGAAGTCCACGGCGGTCTGGATGTCGGCCACCGGGTTGTCCCCCACCTCGCGCTCGATGGCGAAGTAGCCGTCATAGCTGTAGTCGTCGCACAGCAGCGTGATGAACCGGTCCCAGTCCACCCAGCCGGTGCCGAACGCCACCTCCTGGCGCCGGCCGTCCTCATGCACCAGCGCGTCCTTGGCGTGCACGTGCACTACGTACTCGCCCACGACGTTCAGGCCCTCGACCGGCTGGTACAGCTCCATCCACTTGTCGCGATCGTACTTCTCACCCGCGTCCTGGGCGTACCTGGCGGGCCACAGGATCAGGTTCGCCGGGTCCCAGTTAATGCGGATCGCGTCGCTGCCCACGGTCTCGATGAGCCGCTTGAGCACGTAGGGGGGCTCGGGGCCGGTCTCGATGGCCAGGCACGCCCCGACGGCCTCGCCGTGCTTCGCGATCTCCTCATGGTGCCGGACGTGGTTGGCCCAGCCGGGATCGTTGACGTCCTCGGGCATGATGCCCACGTGCCCCTGCCAGATGGCGCACTCGAGGTCGGCGGCGAGTTCGAGCACCGCCCTGGCCTGGGCGATGGGCTCGGAGCAGTCGTCCTCCTCGAGGTGCACGCCGCCGCCCCAGGCCGAGACCGCGGAGATCTCCAGGCCCAGGGACGCCAGGTGCGCGAGGAGGTCCTTGCGGTCCTGCTTCGACATGTTCTCGGGGGCGAAGGGCCCGCCGCC
>JALGUI010000851.1 GCA_029820915.1 Candidatus Zipacnadia bacterium
GCCATGCGCATCTCCCCGGTGCGGATGCCGGTGCAATGCATGAACACGCGCGTGGTCACGGGCACCACGATGCGCGCGCCGGGCAGGACCTCGACCTCGTGCGGGTCGCCCTTGTAGTCGGTGAACTCGATGCCGCGCGGGTCGAGCGAGAACTCGATGGTCGCGGGCAGCCCGACCGGCGCCAGCGAGACCGTCCGGACGCCGTCCACCGCGTCGGCCACGAAGGCGCGCACCAGGTGGCTGGTGCCGCCGACGTAGGGCATCTCGCGCGCGGGCACGATGCGCGGCTCGGCGCCTTCGCGCTCGATGAGCATGAAGTCCTGGTGGGGCTCGAGCAGTCGCTCCCGGATGTCATCCGAGAAGGTCCCGGCGAACTTGTGGTGCTCGTACCGGCCCATCACGTGCAGCAGCGCGTCGAGGCAGGGCACATCGCGCATGCGGTCGGCCCTGGTCTGGATCGAGTAGGCCGAGTCACTGGCCAGCGCCTTCACGCACAGGTACTCGACGTCGTCGATCTGCGTGGCGCGCACGTGCTCGGATGGCGCGCGCAGCGGGAACCAGCCCAGGTCGGCGACCGCGAGCATGCTTTGCGCGCGTGGCCACGAGCGGGCGATGGCGTCGTCCACCTCATCCTTGTAGCTCATCGACACCCAGAAGTAGTCGCGCTGGCCCGTCCGCGTCGTCAGGTGCCACGAGAAGGGTGACCCGGCCGCCATCTGCACGATGGCCGGCTCGCGCTCGAGCCTGTCGATGACGGCCATCTGCGCATTCGAGGTCGTCCACCAGCGCGGGTCGTGTACGTCCTCGGCGCCGTCGAAGTAGATCCAGTCGTCCGACGCGTGCTCGTCGAGCAGGTCGGTGGTCTGATCGATGATGAAGATGCCGCGCGACTCGTCGGTGCGCACGTGCGCGACCTCGGCGCCACCCTCGTGGGCCTGCGGCGCGGTGCCGTAGACGCCGCGCGCTACGCCGGTGAAGCCGAAGGGCTCCTCGAGCGACAGCGACGTGTAGGTCAGCAGCTCGTCGTCGATGCGGATGTCGCGCGTGCCGGTGGTCACCGGCCACTCCGCGGGCGGCTCGGTGGTAGCGATCCGGTCGGCCTCCGCATCGATGGGCTCCGCGAGTGTGAGGGCCATGTCCTCCCAGAGGCGGTGGTCGGCGGCGCCCTCGGTGTAGACCGACGTCTTGGGCACCTTCGACGAGAACATGTGCGCGCCCGCGAGCAGCCCGGCCTCGTGGATGCGGTCCACCACGTCGCGAAGCTGCTCGATGCCGCCCGGGAGAACATGTGCGCGCCCGCGAGCAGCCCGGCCTCGTGGATGCGGTCCACCACGTCGCGAAGCTGCTCGATGCCGCCCGGGAAGTAGCTCTTCGGCACCTCGTAGTGCCGGCCGAAGTGCCCCCAGGTGCCGTGCAGCAGCAGGATCGAGCCGAAGCCACCGCGGCGGGCCCAGTCGATCACCTCGTCTGCGTTGTCCGCCGACACCCCGCCGATCATCAGGTAGGTCCCACGCGCCGCGTCCGAGCGTTTGGCCTTGATGCCCAGCGGGATGCCGAACAGCTCTTCGGCCTGCTGGATGCGGTCGGCGATCTGATCCGCCGGCGCCGCCATCAGCGCCATGCGCACTGGCCCCAGTGATACCTCGCGCGCGACGCTGGCGATCAACCGTCCCGCGCCCGCATGGATCCAGCACGCCTGCTCGGCCGGGATCATTGCGACCGTGCTTGCCAGCCCGTCTTCCTCACTCCACGACAGCCCTGCGCTGACCCCGCTGTCGCCGAACACGAGCGTGACGGAGTCGCCCTCAGTGATCGCTCTCGTCGCGGTCACGGTGCCCTCGCCGCCCTTGGCGTAGGCGACCGGCTCGCCCGGCTGCCCCAGCTCGGCCTCCGAGCCGGGCGCGGTCAGCGACACGAGCGTGGCGTCATCGGCAACCTCCAGGCGCACCAGGTCAGTCTGGATGACGATCGACTCGGCGGTCGCGCTCATGGCCGTCACCACCAGTAACAGGCAAGCGTAGCGCACGGCAACCCTCTCCCACTGCACAGCGTGCTCACCTCGACCGGGTTCGCCGCGCCCGACGGCGGCGCCTCCACCCCCGCGTGGCGACGACGGCCAACTACCTCCTCACCCCCTCCGGCTGCTGCGCAGCCTCCTCCCCCTCTCCTTGGCCGCCTATGCATTACTCACATCTCGGGCGCGGTCGGTGCGTCTGCGCCGTACGTCGTTGTCGTACGGAGGGGCTGCCCGAGCATCCGATCCCGCCCAGGGGCGGGGTCGGCGCGAGGGTGAGGCGCGCCGGCGCCTCAGCTTCCATGCCGGCCCGGCCGTTGCGTTGTTTGCTCCCGCCCACGGGCGGGACTGCGGTTATGCGCGGGCCGAGAGAAGCCACAGGCTTCTCCAATGGGACCTGACGCCTGCGCAACACAACCGCGCAGGCGTCACTCCTCGCGCCGCCGGGGGCGGCGCGAGGAGCGGCCCCTCCGTACGACAAGGCGGCGCATCGCTTGGCCGTCGCGTGGCCTCGCCGCAGCCGTCCCGACTTGTGGGT
>JALGUI010000212.1 GCA_029820915.1 Candidatus Zipacnadia bacterium
CGCCCTGCGCTCGCAGCGCGAGCGCTCTGGAGTTTGCTCAGCAAACTCCCCAGAGGTCGCGGAGCGACCTCACCTGCACATGCCGTTGGTAGCCGACCATGACACGCCGACTTGCGCGAGCAAGCACTAGTCGGACAGCCTGGGCGGCGGTGGGCTCTCGCGGAAGCGGAAGACCAGGAGGTCGCCCGCGTCGTGCGCGATCTTCAGCGCGTCCCAGCCCTCGAGGCCGGCGGCCTGGCCTGCGGTGGCGGCAACCCAGCCGCAGCCGGACGCGCGCAGGATTGCCAGCCGCTCGGCGTCGGGCGTGTCGGCGGTGAAGAAACGGCGGGCCATCTCGCGCTTGCGCTCGACGTCCACCGTCAGGTTCCAGTGCCCGACGTGCACGTGGCGCAGGGCGTAGCGCGCCAGCAAGCCGCCGGTGCGCTGTGACGTGAAGAAGCGCGCGTCCGGCGGCGTGTTCTCGGTCACCCACGCGAAGCCCGCGACCCAGCCCGGCGGGATCAGCGGCTCGTCGCTCAGCGCCCCATCGACCAGCAGCTTGACGTTGGTGGGCAGGATGCCCGCCAGCAGCAGCGCCATCGCCAGCGCGATGGCCCCGCGTTCACCCCCGCCCTGCAGCCGCGCGCGCAGCAGCGGCACCAGCCGGTCGCCCATCGCGATCCCCGTCAGGATGGCCAGTGGCAGGAAGACACCCTCGACGCAGCGGCGCTCGAAGGGCAGCACGGGGTACGAGTAGATGGCCACGAGGGTGACCGGCACCCAGAAGATCATCAGCCAGTCGGCGGCGGTCTCCCTGCGCCGCCGGCCCAGAGCGATCCTGCCGGCGATCGCCAGCGGCAGCACCACGCCGAAGCCGAGGAGGTAGACCAGCGGCGGCGGCGAGCGCAGCACGTTCTGCTCGCCCCACGATGCCACCAGCGGGTTGGCGTGGGTCTGCCACCACAGGAACGCCGCGGCCGGGACGATCCCGGCGAGGGCCCACAGGTTGATGCCCGCGTTCCTCCCGCCGTCCGGCCGGGCGATGCGGCAGAAAACGAAGTGCCCGACCAGCAGGGGCGCGAGCACGCCCACGTTGTAGGCGTGCGTGAGCGTCAGCACGAACATGGTGGCCATCGCGGCCAGGCTCAGGCGCAGCGAGGGCCGCCGGTAGGCGCGCAGCAGGATGAGCGCCAATAGCGCCATGAGCGCGATCGCCATGACGAAGTTGGGCAGGCTCAACGAGTGGTAGCCCCACATCTCGGGCATCAGGTCGGCGCTGACCAGCACGGTGCGTCCGGCGATGGCGTTGACGCCGTCGGCGAGCGCCCCCAGGCCGCTGCCCAGCGCCGCGGTGACGAAGGCGAACATGCGAGGTAGCGGTCGCTCGAAGAACTCGCGCACGAGCAGCCAGACGACGAGGAGGCAGCCGAAGCCCCAGACGAGGCGGACGGCGTGGTAGGTGACGATCAGCGGCAGGGGGATGACACGCGCGAGCAGGCCGATGATCAGCCACGGCGGGTTGGGCAGGAAGGGCGGGCCCTCCTCGGCGGTCTCATAGTCATACACCAGGAGCCGCCCGTCCCGCATCTGCTCGAGCCAGGAGAAATACAGGTTCTGGTCATCGACCGCCTCGACCACGCCGGTGAAGCGCCACCCCGGAGGCGTGGTGGCCGCCTGGTGGATGTGCGGGAGGATGGTGGACAGGACCACGACCGCGCTGAGGACGACCACCCAGCGCGGGACGGCGGCGGGTCGGGCCGACTCCGGAGCCTGCCTCACGGGTCGATCCGCCTCTTCTCCCACTCATCGACGAAATCCCTGGGGCCGCGGCGCTCCGTGGGGATCTCGGGGGCGAACTCGACCGAGGCGAGCCAGCCGGCGTGCGGCCGCGCGAGCTGCATGGACAGCAGCTTGAACTGCCCGGGGCGGAGGCTCACGAACACCACCGGCCGGTTGAGGGCGACGGCGTCGTCGCTGTAGTGGAAGGCGCCGACGTAGTCGCGCCGCACACCGTCGGCGCCGATCTCGACGGTGTGCACGTCCAACGGCTGCGTCCGCATCTCGAAGATCAGGTCCAGGTCCGCGCCTGTGTTGTTCCACAGCGCCAGCAACCCCTCGTCGCCGCGCATGAAGGGCCGGAAGCCCACCAGGGCGTCGTCCGCGAGGCCGATCTCGTCGGTCTGCGCGTACACGCGCAGCGGCACCGCTCCGGCCAGCTCGCGCGCCAGCTCGGCGAAGGCCTGGGCCACCACCTCGCGCGGCGCGCCCTCGGCGTCGAGCAGCGATAGCCCCGTGGCGCCCGGCGGGCAGTCACGGAGGCGGGCGGGGAGCGTGAAGCCCGTGGCGCCCTGGTAGACGCAGGCGGCCAGGACGCGGGCCATGACCAGCGCATCGACTTCCGGCGAGCCGGTCGGCGCGGTGGTGACCTCCGGGAAGAACAGCGGCAGCCTGGCGCGCGCGCGGATGGCCGCGGCAACGTCATCGAGCCGGACGGCCGACGCCAGCGCGGGCCAGCAAGGCTGCGTCGTTCGCGAGGCCTCGCGCCCGACGGTGACCGCCCCCACGACGCCCGTGTGCAGCACGGGCAGGCGGAGCGACGGCGCGGCTATCGCCCGGCGCTCACCCAGGCGGCACGCCAGCTCGAGCGCGTCGTCGGGCAGTGAGGGTGGCGAGCCCGCCTGGAGATCGAGCGGCGGCCCCAGCACCAGGCCATCCGGGAACGCGCCCAGGGCGCTCGTGAGCGCATCGGGGTCGTCGGGCGACGCCTCGCCGCGCAGGGAGTGGACGGCGAGGGCATCGGCGACGCCGGCGAGCCCCCGCGCGGCCCCTCGGACGGCGTCCTCCGACCACGGCGCGCCGAGCAGGATCAGCCGCGTCACCGCGTCCGGCAGGGCGAGGTCGGCCGTGGCCGCCTCATCGGTGGGCACGCGCACGGCGTAGAGCTGGGCGTCGAGCGGCGCGACAGCGGCCAGCTCCTCCCGCGTGGGCGGGCCGTCCAGCCAGACGACGCCGGCCGCCGGGTAGGCCGGCGAGGTAGTCACGCGCACGGGCGCCGAGCCCTCCTCGCCCTCGCAGCGGAAGGTCACGCGTACCCACGCCTCGCCCACCAGAAGGCTCTGCAGCGAGGCGGTGAAGATCGTGGTGCCACCCGCGCGGATGCTGACCGTGCGCTCGGGCACGAAGGAGCCGGGAGGGCCCGCGACGGAGACGGTCAGCTCCTTCTCCCCCATCCCGCGGTTGGCCGCGGTAACGCGCAGAGCGCCGCGCTCGCCGCGCGGCGCCTCAGCCACCGCCGGGATGCCGATCTCGAGGCCGGCCACGCCGACGAGCAACTCGCGCGCGTCGCCGATGGTCCGTTCGTAAGCGTCCAGCACGCCCTCGGGCTCCCAGCCCGGCTCGAGGTCGTCGGGGATGACCGGCGGCTCGTGGTCGTCGGGCGGCCGCGGGGTGATGCGCTCGACCTCGATGGCGTCGATGAGCCAGGGATCGGCGCCATCAACGCCCAGAGCGATGCGCACCGGCGGGTCCGGCGGCGCGAGCAGTTCGACGCGCACCGGCCTCCACTCGCCCCCGAAGGCCTCGGCGGTCAGCGCCGCGACGGCCTGGGGCTCGGCCTGACCGACGGTCAGCGCTATCGCCAGGCGGCTCGCCTGATCGGCCCCCGCGGTCGGCCGCGCGCGCAGCGACACGGCGACCCAGCCCGACGCCGCCGCGTCACCTGGCGCGGAGATCACCCAGCCGCCGTGGAGGCTGAGTGCGAGCTCACCAACTACGCCGCCCGCGGGCTCGGCGGCAGCGGCCCCATCGGGCGCGAGCACGGTCCATCCGCGCAGGTCGTCCTCGAAGCCGGAGTTGGCGGGGAAGCCCTCGATGGGCTGCGCCGCCAGGGGGGCCGCGAGAGCCATCGTGGCCAGGAGCATCAGCACGCCCGCATTGCGATGAATCACAGTCACCACCCGTTCCTCACACGCCGTAGCGCTCGAAGAGCGCCTCGTAGTAGTTGCGCCAGGCGATGGCCAGTGCGATGAGCGTGACAATGGCGCCGAAAGCCAGTGCGCCGCCCGCCGCCACGCCCGAGACGGCCGCGACCGCGGTCTGCCGGCGCTCGGCGGCCCAGTCGATGGCGGCGGAGATGCTCCTCTCCAGACTCCCCGCGACCTCGCCGGTCGCCAGCATCTCGCGCACCCGCGCGGGCACCACCCGGCCGTCGGCCAGCGCCTGCCCCAGCGGTCCGCCCTCGCGGACCTGGCCCGCCGCGCGGCTCGCCGCCTCGGCCATGCGCGCGTGGCCCGTCGCCTGCCCGGCCATCTCCAGGCCGCGGTCGAGCGTCACGCCCGCGCGCTGGGACAGCCGCAGCGTCTCGAGGAAGCGCGCCAGCGCCGACCAGCGTGCCACCGAGCCGAAGATCGGAAGCGAGAGCAGCACCAGTGAGCGGACGCGCGCGAGCGTCGGCAGGTTCATCACGCCGCGCAGCACCCACACCAGCAGGAAGGCGCCGACGACCGCCGGCGCGAGCGTGGTCAGCGCCAGGCGGCCGTACCAGCCCATGCCACGGGCGACCATGAGCGGGAAGGGCGCGACGAAGACCGCCAGCAGCACGATCGCGCCGTAGTAGTAGCGCACCCACCTGAGGCGCGCCTCGATGGTGGCGTCGGTCGCGAACTGCTCGGCCAGCGACCCCAGCACCTCGGGCAGCCCGCCGAACTCCTCCCCGGCGCGAACCGCCGCCGGGACGTGGGCCGGGAACAGCGCCGGGTAGCGCGCCATCCCATCCGCGAGGGCCTCGCCGACGGCGAGGCGCGACGCGATCTCGCGCGCGGCCCGCGCCAGCCTGCGGTCGCCGGTCTGCAGCGACAGCTCGCCCATGGCCTCGTGCGCGTTGACGCCGGCGCGGATCAGGCTCGCGAGCTGGGTGAAGAACTGCGCCAGGTGCGACGGCGGCACCGGGCGCATCCGCTGCCGGAAGCCCGAGGCCCACGCGGCCGCCTCCGGCCCGCCCTCGCGGATGCGGATGGGGTGGAGCCCCTGGCTCCGGAGGGCCGAGGCGGCAGTGGAGCTGTCGGCCGCCTCGA
>JALGUI010000213.1 GCA_029820915.1 Candidatus Zipacnadia bacterium
GCGGGGGTGACCATCGGCAGGGGCGCGAGGATCGGGGCCGGGTCGGTGGTCACCAAGGACGTGCCGCCGGGCGTCGTCGCCGCCGGCAACCCCTGTCGGGTGATCCGCGAGAGCGTCTGAGCAGTTGCCGGTGCTGTGTCAAGAGTCCTCTGCACTTCCGGTTGAGTAGTGCCCCTGGCGTTGGGTGTTGGTGGGGCAGCGCCGGTGGGGGCGGAGAAAGGGCGCCCGCCGTCCAGTTTCTCTGGCGGCGCGGGCGCCATTGCCCGCGTACAGCTCGGCGCGCTCCACCTACAAGCCGGATTCGCACCCCGCGCCCGTACAAGAAGAAGGCGGGGCCCCGAGCGGGGCCCCGCCGTTGCGGTCGTTGGTGTCAGTCGCCCTAGAAGGGGACCTCCACGCCGGCCTGGATCAGGTCGAGATCCGGATAGCTGCTCGTCGCAGCGCTCTGGTGACCGTAGCTCACAGTGAGGTCAACCGTGTCGTTGACCGACTTGGTGGCGCTCACCGAGTACAGGGTGTCGTAGAACAGCCCGTTGAGCTGATAGGGGTCACGTCCGGAAGCCCAATCGTAGGCATTGGGGTTGTGGTTGTTCGGGTCCCAGTGGCTCGAGTTCGCGCTCAGGTCGTAGTAGCAGACCTGGAGCGGGATGTTGGCGATGTTGACCCGCAGCGTGCCGCCGAGAACCTCGAGGTTCGGCATGACAAGCGGCCGGCGCATCCAGGCCTCCCACGGGATGTACTGACCGGCGGGCGCGCGCCCGTCCAGGATCTCGTGGTAGGTGTTGATGCTCGAGTAGTAGACGTCGTACTCGGCGTCGGCGTCCGAGAAGAACCCGGTCAACTGGATGTTGTCTGTCTTCCAGATGTCCACCATCGCCATGATGGCCGAGGGGTTCTCGGCGGTATCGACGTTGCGGCTGCCCGGCATGGTGTCGCGGTTCGCGTGCTCGACCATGGTCGCGCCCTCGACGTAGATGTCGCGGCCCCACAGATTGAGCCAGAGATCCACGCTGTAGGCGGTCTCGTCGTTGATGAGCCAGGGAGCGGGGCCATTGGCATTCGGGCCGTCGTAGACCAGAATGTTCGTCTGCGAGACACCGCTGCCCAGGAAGTTGCCGCCGACGGCCCAACTGCCGGCGTTGTAGGACGCGCGGGCGGCGAAGTAGCCGTCCGCGTCGTCGGCCTCGGCGGGCTGGCTGTCCATGGTCGGGACGAAGCCGAACAGGTCAACGACCTCGTCGGCCTGACCCGCGAACCACTCGACATCGACGCCGGTGCCGAGGAAGTCCGGCATCTCGCTGCGCACGCCCTGCAGCGACTGGCGGTCGGTGTCGGCAACCAGACCCATGGCGTAGGCGAAGTTCTGGCGACCGATCGTCCAGGTCACCGGGTTCACGATGGTGGTGTTGAAGCGAACGTAGGCCTCGTCGAGGTAGAGGGCGTTGGAGCCATAGGCGTCGTTGGGGTTCATGCCGTCGCGCGCCTGCAGCATGATCGCACCGTAGACATCGTCGCTGATGTCGCCGGCGATGCCGATGCGAGCGGTGAGGTTATCGTACTCGTGGTCGAGGTCGATCTCCTCGCCGACCAGGCCCATGCGCCAGTCCAACCAACCGGTGATCTCGGGGCCGCCGAGCTGGGCCTCGACCCAGTTCAGGCGGTCCGACAGGTCGTAGACGTCGTTCTGGAGGTACTCCACGTCCTCCTTGAGATCGGCCAGCTCATCCTTGAACTCGTCCAGGAGGCGGTTGACGATCTCAGCGATAGCGGCCTCATCGACCACGCCGGCAGGCCCCTGCGGGCCAACGGCACCGGCGGCACCAGCGGGACCGGCGGGGCCCTGCGGGCCGGCGGGGCCAGCGGCACCGTCGGCACCGTCGGCACCGGGGGCACCGTCGGCACCAGGCGGGCCCTCACCGACGAGCTCGGGGAGCTGCGCCAGCAGGCGGCTGATCGCCATGGCGAACTCATAGCGGGTCATCGCGCGGTCGCCCTTGAAGGTGCCATCGGGGTAACCGATGATGATCCCTACGTCAACGAGCTGCTGAACGGCGTCGTACGCCCAGTGATCGAACGGAACGGTGTCCGCCGGGCTCTGGGCGAACGAGGGGACAGCGATGAGCAATGCCATCGCCAGCACGACAAGTGTCCTCGTCATTGTCTCGTATCCTCCTCAGTAGTTTGCACTGACTCGCCCCGACGCACCTCGTATGGCGCGACGCGACGAGCCCAGGCCGAACCAACCGGCTGCGAGAAGGACCGCGACACGTGAGTGTCCTCTGTTTCCTCGACGCGCGCGACCCCGTACTGCCATCTGGTTTCAACCTGACCTGGCTCGCGAGTCCCGCGTGGCCGTGGCTTGGAGGAGGCCTCCCTTCCGTGCCTGGACTTGGCCGGCGGCGCATAACCAGGATTGCGATTCAGCCGCCTCGCCAAGAGCGAGGCCGCCGAATCGGCGAAACTATATCACACGGCCTTAGACCAGTCAAGACGGCGAGCGTTTCGCGACCGGCCGCACTCAGGTCCCCGGGAGCCTACCTTTCCGCTCCCACTCGCCCTTAAGCGCATGTGGCAATCGCGGCCATGTCAGCCTTCTTCGCCAGATTCCTCCGCCTCTTCGTCTTCTCCGGTCTCGTCCTGCGCGGCCTCGTCCTCGACCTCGACCATCACGAAGCCGCGGCCACCGCAGAACGAGCAGCGCACCGCCGCATAGCTGCGGCGGCCCTTGCCGGCCGCGCGCAGGCAGTCAATACAGCTTCGGCCGCCACTGATCGTGCAGGTCTTCTGGCCGCCGCAGTGTTCGCACACAACCATCTTCTTCATCGTCTTGTCCTCCCATTGCGTGTCCTGCCGGACCCCTAACGCCCGCCCCCGCTCATGAGCGGGGCGCGCGCCTGCTCCGTCCAGTAGTCGAGCGCGCCCGGTGGCGCCGTCCAGGTGTGGTTGGCCTCTGCGTCCGACGCCGCGAGCACGCCGACAGGCGCCTCGCAGGCGACCCCCGAGAGCAACTCGGACGGGATGGCCCCGACGGCGCGGCGCGCGCGGTCGATCATGTCTCGCAGGGAGTCGCCGTGAAGCTGCGCGCCCGATGCGGTCGGCTCGGCCGAGCGCACCGCGCGGTCGAGCACCGTGACCGCCCGGGCCAGTTCGCCCTCGGGCGCGTCGGCCCGCAGCATCGCGCCGTCCCAGCACGTGGCGGCCAGCGGCGGGCGCGCCCGGGCGGTGGCGACCAGGTACAGCCGCTCGCACGGGCCGGCGACGGCGTCGCCGCGCACGCGGACCACCTGCCCCGACGCCTCGGTGCCATCGAGAAGCCCGGCTATCGCGCCGCCGAAGGGCAGCGCCTCGACGCGGGCGTTGCGCAGCTCCCGGGGATGCCGGGGCAGCAGCAGGTCCTCGACCAGCTCCTCGGGCGCGCGCCGGCGATAGATGAGCAGGCCGCGGCCGCTCTCGGGCACCGAGTACCGCTCACCCTCGCGCCAGCCGAGGCTCTCGAGCAGCGGCGTGAGCGCGCGGAAGCTCGGGCGCAGCGGTTGCTGCCACGCGATGCGCATGCCGCCGTCGGGGCTCAGCGCCTCGAAGTCGATGCTCAGGTCGCCATCGTCGTCCTGCACCCCGCCGCGGCTCTGCCAGTCCACGGGCAGGCGCCAGGTCAGCGCGCGCCGGTCGCCGGTTACGTCCTGCTCCACCAGGCCGGGCGCGGGCCACGTGCCGGGCCGGAAGCCGGCGGCGATGCGGGCCATCGTCGAGAAGTCGCGGCCGCGCCGGCCGCCCGGGCCGACCGTCGCCACCAGCAGGCCGTCGCCGCCCGCGTGCGCCCAGGTGGCGGTGACCCGCTCTCCGCCCATCGTGGAGGCCGTGAGCTCCGCGACGCCCTGAGCCGTTCCCTCACGCACCGGGCGCCCGACCAGCTTCAACCCGTCGAGGCGCGCGCACAGCGCACGCACGGCCTCCTCGTCACCGGGGTCGGGGCCCGCCACCGGCCAGATCAGCACCGCACGCGATGCGGTCGCCTGCTCCGCGGGCGCCACCACGATCACCCCGTCGGCGACGCGCACCTCCCAGTCCACCGGCATCGACAGCGAGAAGCCCGCCGGGTTGGCGTGCTCGATCCACGGCGCCCGCGGCTCGATGACCTCCGGTGCGACCGGCCTGGCCTCACCGCCACCGAGCGTGTTCGGGCTGGGCGCCACCGTCGGCTCGATCTCCGACTCCCCTCCCGGCGTCGGCCCCACGGAGGGCTGCGGCTCCGGCGGCGGCTCAGGCTCAGGCTCAGGCTCAGGCTCAGGCTCGGGCTCGGGCTCGGGTGTCGGCGGCTCGGGCCCGGGTGTCGGCGGCTCGGGCTCGGGTGTCGGCGGCTCGGGCTCGATGGGCGGACCGGATGGCGATGCGACCCCCGGGCGAAAGCTGCGCATCATGCGATCTAGCAGCCCCGACTGCAGGCGCTCGACGTCGTCCTCACGCACGAAGGTGCCCAGGACCCAGTGCGTGCCGTCCGCGGCGTAGGCGCAGAAGATGCTCGCCTCGTCAAGGTCGTGCCATCGCGCGCGGCCGATGACGACCAGGGCCTGCCCGCCCTCGTCGGTCGCGATCTCGCCGGCGCCCAGGCGCCGATACTCGACCGCGCGGCCGAGCACGCCCTCGTGCTCGACGGCCGCCTTGTCGGGGCTCGCGGGCCGATGCAGCGCCTGCCAGGCCACCACCTCGACCACCGGCCCCGCGTCGGGCGGCACCAGCCGCGCCCCGCGGCCGGCGACGGGCCGGATCTGCCAGCCGGCCGGGGCCTGGACCGAGAACGCCGGGTCGGTACACAGCAGCCGCTGCCACGCGTCCTGCGCGGGGCAGGGCGAGGCCGCGATGAGCGCCAGCAGCGCCCAGCGGGTGCATGCCCGCGCGGGCCGGTGACGACAGGTCCCGTGGCGAGGTCGGTCGCTCATGACAGGTGAGGTGCGATGGCGAGACAGAATGGATGACGCTGGGGGTATTCGGCCCGGTGGGCCCGGCCCCCTTCACGGCG
>JALGUI010000214.1 GCA_029820915.1 Candidatus Zipacnadia bacterium
GGGCTGATCACCAACCTGCCGGACGGCTGCTCGGTCGAGGTGCCGTGCATGGTCGATCGCCGCGGCGTGCACCCGTGCCACGTCGGCGACCTGCCGCCGCAGCTCGCCGCGCTCGACCAGAGCAACGTGCGCTCGCAGGAGCTTGCGGTGCAGGCGGCGCTACACGGCGACCGCGACGCGCTGTGTCAGGCGATCATGCTCGACCCGCTCACCTCGGCGGTGCTGTCCCTGCGCGAGATTCGGGCGATGGTGGACGAGATGCTCGAGGCCCAGCGGCAGTGGCTGCCGCAGTTCGAGTGACGTGGCCGCCAACCGTCCGTGAGGACGTTCCTTGTTGCTTACGTTCCTTGTTGCTTCACTGCGAAGTGATTGTCCGAAGACCCAACAAGCTCTCTGTCGCATGGAGGAAGGTAGCAATACCATGGGGGCGAAAGCAGGTCGTGAGGGACGACAGCAGTCCACGACGGATGCCAGGTAGCGTACGGAGAGGAGTAGCGAGAGAGATGAGGATCTACAGGATCGGTCTCGGCCTGCTTGTGCTTCCATTATTGGCCGGCCTTGTTGCCCTGTGCGGTTGCCGGTCGGAGGAGCAGGTGGACACCGACGTGTCGGCGACCAGCAAACAGATCGCTTCGCCCCCCGCCCCGGGCGGCGCCATTTCGGCGGCGGACCTGACGGATCTGCGCGTCACCGAGATGATCTACAGCACGCAGGTGCTCACGATGACCGGGCACATCAGGATCGATGAGCCCGACAGCATGCGCTTTCTTGTGATGAGGCTGGCGGCGCACAAGCCCGACGAGAGCGAGATGCAGGTGTTCGCCCACGACTTCATCCTGAGCTACCAGGTGCCTGGCGACGACGGGCCGCAGGAGCAGAGAGCCAAGATGGAGGCCATCGCGGAGGCGGCGGAGAGAGCCGGCGACTTCGGGTCGTTCCGGCACGGAGTCGAGCCGCGGGTCACGGTGGACGGCGCCAACGTGGAGATAGCCCTGGCGGCCATAGTCGAGAACGACGTGGACGAGGTCTCCCTGTTCCGCATGGGCACCACCGAGGCCATCACCTTCTCACTCCCGGAGCGACGCTACAGCGTCTACGTGACCACCACCCGCGGGATGCAGGTGGCGCAGCAGGTCGCGGCCATGCTCGACAGTCACGGCTATCAGGCCGCCACGAGTGACGGCCTGGCGGACCACACCGGGATCCTGCTCCGGTACGGTGAACATGCCGAGGCGGCGGCGCGCGAGGTACAGGAGCTGCTGCAGCAGCAGTTCGGCGGGCAGGTGACAGTCGAGGAGCTGGACGAGACCACGGTGGTGTGCGAGTACGACATGCTGCTGTGGGTCGGCGACTGAGCGGCGCATCCGTCAGACCATCGCACACAGAGTCGATCGCCCGCGCGAGGATGTGCCGCGCGGGCGATCTACATGAATCAGGCGGGCGCACAGGAGCATGTCAGCCCGGCGGCGAAGGAACCCCCTGCTTTCCGCGAACCGCCCCCTGCATATCATGCGATTCGAGGTGCCTGACATGACTGACCGGCGACAGACCTGCGCGGGCGTCGTCTTCACCAGGCCGCTGCGCGCCGAGATGCGCGGCGACATCCCCATGCCCGCGATGGACGAGACCGGCGCGGTCACCCGCACCGTCTTCAGCACCATCTCGCGCGGCACCGAGCTCGATCTCTATACCGGCCAGTTCCACTCCCGCCGCGCGGGGACGCAGTGGTACCCCATGCTGCCCGGCTACATCGCCGTCGGCGAGGTGACCGAGGTCGGCGACCGGGTCGATCACCTCGAGCCCGGCGACTACGTGGTGAGCTCCAACCTCTTCGGCGACTGGGCGGGCGACTACTGCGTGGCCTGGGCCGGCCACCTCGAGACCGTCATCTACTCGAAGCAGTCGCACTCGGGCCTGAGCGCCGGGCGCGCGGTGAAGATCCCCGAGGGCGTGCCGCTCCAGCACGCGGGCATTGCGCTGCTCGGCGCCGTCGCCTGGCACGGCGTGGACTACAAGGTCCGCCCGGGCGAGGGCGAGACCGTCTTCGTCATCGGCCAGGGCGCCATCGGCTCCATGGCGGCGCAGCTGTGCAAGGTGCGCGGCGCGCGCGTCATCGTCGCCGATATCTGCGCCAACCGCCTGGCCGTCGCCGAACGGTGGGGCGCCGAGACCATCAACGCCGCCGAGACCGATATGTGGGCGGCGCTGTCCGAGGTCTGCTCCGGTGGCGAGCCCCAGGCCATCATCGAGGTCACCGGCGAGCCCGAGCTGCTCGACCAGGCCCTGCATAACGCCCCGGGCTACTGCCGCATCCACGCCCAGGGCATGTACCTCGAGCCGATCTCGCTCTACATCCCCGAGACGCTCTTCGGCCGCCAACTCACCCTCTCGGCCACCTGCGGCGAGCGGCCCGAGATGGTGGCGGCGGTGCTGGAGCTGATGGCCGAGGACAAGCTCCAGGTCGAGCACCTGGTCTCGGACATCATGCCCGCGACCGAGGCCACCGCGGCCTACGAGCGCGTCCACGACCATCCCGACGAGGTCGTGACCGTCGCGCTGGACTGGCGGTAGGGGCAGTCGCGAGTCCCAAGTCGCAAGCGACGGCGAACCATAGGGGCCCTGGCCGGCGCTGGTCGGCAGTGGTCGCTGCGGATGGCGTTGCCGTTCGGTGCGATCCCGCCCAGCGGCGGGACCCGTCGGCCGCTCAAATGCTCGCGAGGCCGTCGGGACGACGCGCGGGCAGGAGTGCCCGCGCCACGGAACGACGTGACGTTGTTCGCCGCCGCCGGCGGTTTCTGTGACGGATTCGGGCACGCCCAGGGAGCGATAACGATGGCCGACGTCAAGTTCGCATGTGCCGCGTGGGGCTTCCGCGAGATGTCCCTGCCGGAGTACTTCGAGGCCGCACAGGGCCTCGGCCTCGACTTCGTCGAGGTCAACGTGAGCCCCAACACCCCGAAGCACCTGACCTACGACGCGACCGACGCCGAGATCGAGGTCATGGTCCGCCGGGCCGCGGACGCGGGCGTCACCGTGGTGGCGCTGGCGGGCGGCAACGACTTCGCCGCCGATGACGTCGCGGTCGAGGTCGCGAAGGTGAAGCGCCAGATCGACATGACCGCCGCGGTGGGCGCGGAGGTGCTGCGCACCTTCGCCGGCTGGGTCGGCGCGTCTCAGTTCACCGATGCGACCTTCCACCGCATCGCCGCCGCGCTGGAGCAGGCGGGCGAGTACGCGGCCTCTCAGGGCGTGGCCGTGGCCATGGAGAACCACGGCGGCATCACCGCCACCGGCGCGCAGTGCCGCCGCCTGCTGGCCGAGGCCGCCAATGGCATGCCCGTCACGACCATGGCCAAGCCGCTGGGGCTGAACTACGATCCGGCGAACTTCCGCCACGCGGGCGAGGACGCGCTCGCGGCCCTGACCGTCACCGCCCCGCTGATCAACTACTCGCACTGGAAGGACGTGCGCTACGAGGGCGACGAGCCCGAGTACTGCGCGGTGGGCGAGGGCGTGATCGACTGGGCGCCGATCGTCGAGGGGGTGTTGCGCAGCGGCTTCGACGGCTACTGGGCGATCGAGTACGAGGAGCCGTCGGACATCATCCGCGGCACCCGCGACAGCCTCGCCTGCCTGCGGGGGCTGCTGTAGGCCCATCGGAAACACCTGTTCGGTAGCGTAGCAGGCCACCAATGGGCACGGAGCGAAATGGCAGGGCACGAGAGGCGGGCCAAGCTCAAACGCATCGCGGAGAGGGCCGGCAAGTACGCGGCTGTCGGACACCCGAAGTTCCCGTGGAGATCCAAGACGACTCCGTACCGGACTCTGGTTGCGGAGTTCTTCCTGCAGCGAACGGGAGCAGTTCAAGCCTGCGGGCCCTACCGGGACTTCATGGATCGCTACCCAAGCTTCAGGCGGCTGGCGGCGGCGCCTGAGTCGGCCGTTCTCGCGGCGTTGGCGCCGCTTGGGCTTCGCCACCGCGCGCAGACTTTCCTGAGGCTGGTGACTTGCCTCGCGGAGGAGCACTCCGGACGGGTTCCGCGCGATGAGCCGACTCTGCTTGCTCTGCCGGGGGTTGGCCACTATACTGCTAGAGCGGTCTTGTGTTTCGCGGTCGGGGAGCCGGTCGGGATCGTTGATGTGAACACCGCTCGGGTCCTCTGCAGAGCGGTGAGTGGACGGCGTGCCGCTCCCCCACGGCCTGGCACAGGCCGGCGTCTGCGGGTTCTCGCCGATGAACTCGCGTCTGCGGCGTCTGACGCCCGCATGGCACAGTGGGGACTGCTGGACATCGGCAGGGAGATGTGCACGGAGGAGCCAGAATGCGCCAAATGTCCTTTGCGCCGAGACTGCGCCTATCGAGCGAGGAAAGGGAAGAGATAGCGGCTCCCCTCACGTTCGTGGACCTGTTCTGCGGATGCGGCGGGCTATCGTTGGGCTTCATGCAGGCCGGCTTCCAGCCTGTCTTCGGCGTGGACATGGATGATGCGGCCACCGATACCTATGTACGCAACATCGGCTGCCCGGTGTGGTGCGGCCGCATCGAGGACTTCGTTGTTGAGCTTGAGACCGGACGCCTCGAGTTGCCACGAGTGGGCGTAGTGATTGGCGGGCCCCCGTGCCAAGGATTCTCACCACTCGGCAAGATGTCTGCGGGCAAGCAGCGCACACAGAAACATGAGCGCATGAACGAGCTTTGGCGCCACTTCGTGCGCGTGGTTGAGCTGTTGGGCCCGCAGGTGCTTGTGACCGAGAACGTGCCTGAGTTCCTGCGATCCGACGAGTTCGGTCGTTACCGTACTTCGGTGGAGAGGCTCGGCTACATAGTGCAGGCCGCCGTGCTGCGAGCGGAGGAGTACGGGGTCCCGCAGAAGCGGCGGAGGGCCTTCACTATCGGCTCCCGCTCGGTTCCGCCCGCGATGCCGCTGCCGACGGACGAGCACGTCACGGTCCGTGATGCGATCAGCCATCTGTCCGCAGAACCAGACGGACACAACTGGCATGTCGGCCGGAATCCGACCGAGAAGTCGCTTGAACGGTACAGATGTATACCACCCGGCGGCAACCGGTTTGACCTCATGCGCGAGCGGCCAGACATCACGCCCAAGTGCTGGCTGAGGAAGAAGACGGGCACGACGGACGTGTTCGGGCGCCTCGAATGGGACGGACTGGCCTGCACCATCAGGACTGAGTTCTTCAAGCCGGAGAAGGGCCGCTATCTTCATCCGGAGGAGCATCGGCCCAT
>JALGUI010000215.1 GCA_029820915.1 Candidatus Zipacnadia bacterium
CAGGGGGAGGAGGCGCTTGCCCCCGAGGTGGGTGCGCAGGCCGGCTGTTGCCGGGTAATGCCCCCCGGACGCACTTCCACCTGCGCGCTGAACGGATGCCGGAAGACGGCGGTTTGGGCTGCGGTAGCACACCGGCCGGGGGCTGAGCCGACCGCATAACTGCGACCGTGACAGTCCGCGCTTCTCTGGAGGGAGAAGAGAGATGACACAGACTAGGCTGCGACGGATTCCACTCATGATCGTGTCTACGCTCCTGCTGGCCTGTGCCACGTGTGCCGTTGCACAGGGCGACGACCTGGGGGCCCCCCCAGTCTGCGTTCCCCCTGGGGAAGAGATCGACGGCGATCCATCACCGCTGGTGAAGGCCGTGCAGGCCGGTGATCTGGCGGAGGTCCGCCGACTCGTCGATGACGGCGCCGAAGTGGATCAGCAATACGCCGGCGTGACGCCGCTGTTCTGGGCGGTGCGTCTGAGGCACGCGGATATCGTGGAGCTGCTGCTTGAGCATGGCGCTGCGGCTGACGCAGTGCGGGAGGTCGATGGCTGGTCATTGCTTCACCAGTGCGCCAGGCTCGCGTCCGAGACCGATCCCCCGGAACCTCCTGCAACGGTCGGGACTGCGTCGCCGGTTGGCCTGGCGAAGATGCTGCTGGAGCACGGTGCTGAGCCCGACCAGGGTGCTGTCGGCTACGGAACGCCGCTGCACCTCGCCGCGGGTGCCGGTCAGTTGGGGTTGGTCAACCTATTGCTGGATGCCGGCGCGACGGTCGATGTGCTCCATGAACCCGAGTTCGCGGACATGTCCGGCGAGACACCTCTGGTTCGGGCCTGTCGCGGCCGGCACGCCGACGTGGCGGCCGTGCTGATCGAGCACGGGGCCGACGTCGATGCGAGCAACGGCCGTGGCGAGACGCCTCTGAGCGAGGCGGCGTGGGCCGGACATCGCGACGTGGCCGAGCTGCTACTGGAGCACGGCGCAACCGGGGAGACCGCTGATGGATCAGATATAACGCCCGTTCATCTGGCTGCCATTGAGGGGCACCGGGAGATCGCTCTCCTGTTGATCCGCAACGGTGTGCGCTATGACATCCACGCTGCCGCGTTGCTGGACGACGTGGCTAAGGTCCGCCAGCTCCTGGATGCAGGAGTCCCGGTAGACGCCCGGCTCGAAGGATGGGACGGGGTCACGCCACTGGTGCTTACTGCTGCCGTAGGCAGCGCTCGCGTCGCTGGAATCCTGCTGGAACACGGCGCACAGTTGCATCCGCAGGTGGGCGGACCCGACGGACCGGAGGAGATCTCCGTCATCGGCCTGGCCGCGAAGAACGGCCACGCAGATGTGCTTCGCGCTCTCGCGGAGGCCGGAGCCGATGTTACTGGGCTTCACGACGGGGAAAGCGCGCTGGTTGAGGCGATCGAGGATGGCCACCTCGAGGCCGTCAGGGCCCTGCTCGAAATGGGCGCTGACCCTAACAATCGCCCGACGGGATACGACGCCCCGCTGGTGGTGGCGGCCCGGAGCGGCACCCTCGAGATTGTGAAGCTGCTGGTCGAGGCCGGCGCGGAGGTTGTAGGTGAAGGCCTAGACGAAGCGCTGTGGAGTGCAGCAGAGCAAGAGGACATGGAGATAGTTGAGTACCTGCTTGATGCCGCGGCCGACAGCGACGGCATCGGTCGAGAGGGTGGCGCGGCACTGGCGGCCGCAATAAGCACCGGATCGCGCGAGATGATCGAGGCGCTCCTCGAACACGGCGTGGACATCAACGCCGAGGAGATACCAGCCGCGATCGTCCACCGCTATTACGAGGAGCAGACCATCGAGCAGCTCGCATGGTTGGTGGACCACGGGCTGGACCTGAACAGCGATGCTCCTGGCTACACGCTGCTTCACCTCTTCATCGTCCGTGGCCATGATGACGCTGTGCGGTGGTGTCTGGAGCATGGTGCGGACCCTGACAGAGGGGAGCACCCTTTGTGTGGGACGGCTCTGATCTGCGAGGTCGTTGATCCAGAGGTATGCGACATTGCCACGGTTCGGCTCTTGATCGAGCACGGGGCCGACGTCAACGCCCGGCGCGACAACGGCGAGACCGCGCTGCACTGGGCGGTCCACAACAATCTGCCCGACGTCGTGGCGGCGCTCCTCGAGGCCGGCGCCGATCCGAACGTGCAGGCCGATGAAGGATACACGCCGATGCATATCGCGGCCTGGGACTTCACGCATGACGCTACCATTCCTCGCCTGCTTGTTGAACATGGTGGCGACGTGACCGTCGCAGACGACCAGGACAGGACGCCCCTCGGGGAAGCCCGTGGTGACGTCCACGATCTGTTCCGCGAGCAGGCTATGCCACCGATCGTCGTGGCCGCGAAGCACGGCGATCTTGCCGGCGTGCAAGCCCTGCTGGAGGACGGGGCAGATCCCAATGCCGCAGATGATCACGGCCGGACCGCGCTTCATTGGGCAGCACGGGGTCATCATACTTCGGTCGTTGAGCTTCTCCTGGCAAAAGGCGCACACAGCAGCGTCAAAGATGGGGAGGGGCTCACCCCACTTCACGTCGTCCTCCTCTGGAATGCCTATGCACCGCGGTCTCTCGGCATCACCGCAGGCGGTGGATTACCGATAGCACAAGTCGACGAGGCCCGGGTTGAGTTGGTGCGGGCCCTGATAGAGCATGGTGCCGACGTAAGTGAGCCGACCCCCGAGGGAGCTTTGCCAATAGAGCTTGCTGCTGAACGCGATGCGTTCGGCGTGGTGAAGCTGCTGGCTGAACACGGCGCTGACGTCAGTCGGCTTGAGGGGCATCGGAACCTGTGGTACTGGTGCATGGAAGGTGACGCTGAGGTCGTTCAGTTCCTCGTTGACTGCGGTCTGGACATGGATTCTCGCGACTCGTATGGCATGAGGCCACTCCACTGGGCGGCATACGGGAATAACCAGGAGGCGGCTCGCGTCCTGGTCGAGAGTGGCGCCGAGTACGACATCTACTGCGCCGGCTGTCTGGGGGATGTCGATCGCGTACGCGAGCTGCTCGCCGACGGGGTCGCCGCCGACGAGAGAGGGCCCTATGACCGTACCCCACTGCACGGGGCTGCACTCAACGGCCATGTAGCGGCCGCCCAAGTTCTGATTGATGCCGGAGCGGACCCCGACGCACCCAACCAGGACGGGTGGACTCCGCTTATGTATGCCCTTCCTGCGGAAGCAGTCGCAGAGCTCCTCCTCCGCAGTGGCGCCGACATTGAGGCCCGTGACAACGAGGGCAGCACGGCACTGCTGCGCCGGCACTGGGTGAGCGACGACGAGCATCTGGGGGCTATCAGGTGGCTCCTGGACCACGGAGCCGATCCGCAAGCCACCAACGACAAGGGCAACACCTTCCTCCACGTGGTCGATGGCGATGTAGGCGAAGCGGTCCCCCCAGGCGATGAAGACGTCGCGGTCCCCGAAGGGGAGGAGGGCGGTGAGGCCGTCAAGGCGGCGAACCTTGTGCTGGAGTCCGGCGCAGATGTCAGCGCCGCGAATACTCTGGGCTGGACGCCGCTGCATCGCGCGGCATCAGAAGGGTACGTGAACCTGGCGGAGCTGTTCATCGAGCACGGCGCCGACGTGGACGCACGAACCAATACGGGCCGCACGCCCCTGCATGTGGCCGCATGGAACGGGCACCTGGATATCATCAAGCTGCTCGAAGAGAGCGGCGCGGACATGAATGCGCAGGATGATGACGGTCAGACGCCGCTGCACAAGGCGGCGATGCGAGCGAAGGCGAGAAGGGACGTCAGCTTCGGAGGCCCTGCGGAAACCTACGATTACCTGGAGCGCGTGGTGGACTTCGATATCCGGGACAATGAAGGCAGGCTGGCCATTGATTGGCTGAGCAGCCCTGCGGAGCTGCCCCCGCCGGAGCCGTCCGAGGAGTGATCGGGCCACCCACCCGCCGACCCCGGGCCAGGGAGCGAGCACCGCGCCGGATTGCGGAGGAGCGGGGCCCGGCATGACGGGCCACGCGCTCAGGGCAGCCGCCAGGGGCGCCGCGCTGCTGTTGGGGCACACGCAGGACTGGCGCAGCATGCGGTGGCTCGGCGCCCTGGGCTCCTTTGTCGGCTTCCTGCTGCTGCCTGTGGTGAGGCATGCCGGCGTGGCGGAGATGGGCAACTGGATGCTGCTGTACGCGGGGATGTCGGTGGCGGGAGCGCTGGCGGTGTCGGCGGGCCGGCATTCGGACGCTGAGCCGCTGGCGATCTCCGCGGTGGCGACGGCCTACGCGGCGGCCGCACTCCTGGCCTGGGCCTCGCCGGCCGGTGCGGTCTCCGACGGCGCCATGTTCGGCTACCTGATCGCGCTGGCCGCCGGGGTGCTGCTGGTCACCTCGTGGTTCCGGTGGGCGACGTTCTCGGGTCTGGGCATGGTCGCCGCGTTCCTGGCGACGGCCCTGCTCTATGACCGGCTCCCCGGCGGCGGGCCGAGCCACTACCCCATCATGTACCTCGCCATGCTGGCCGCGGGGGCTCTGGGCGTGAGCGGGTATCGGCAGGAGCGCACGCTCGGCACCATCGTCGTCGTCGGCGTCTTCGCCGCGCTCCCGATGACCGGGATGATGGGCCACTCGGCTCCGGCGCTGGTGGCGCCCGTATACCTCGCGCTTGTGGCCATCGCAACACTCGCCGCCATCGAGTGGCGGCGGTGGTACGGGCTGGAGTGGGTGGCTCTCGCGGGCACCTGGTCGCTCTACCTGATCTGGCGGGCGACGAGCGGGCACGGCGCGGCGGACCCGGCAAGCCTCAACTTCAGCTCCGTCTACTTGCTCGCCTTCCTCGCCGCCACCTGGGTGCGGCACGGCGTGCGGGGCGCCAGGGCCCGCACGGGCGACTCCCTGCTGGCCTGCGCCAACGCCGCGGCGTACGCCGCCGTCAGCTTCTACGACCTGCGCGAGGTCCAGGCGATGGGCCTGCTCGCGCTGGGCATGTGCGCCA
>JALGUI010000216.1 GCA_029820915.1 Candidatus Zipacnadia bacterium
GCTCGTACAGCCGGAACATCTGGTACGCCGAGTTGTACTCCTGGTAGGCGAACTTGGCCACGTCGCCCGCGTCGTGCCAGCCGCCGGAGCAGTCCACGTGCCGGCCGAACAGGGCCTGCACCTCGGGCGCGAAGTTCTCCGGGTCCATCCCCGCGTAGGGTTGCACGATGCCGTCGTCGAGATGGCAGGCCGTGTGGTAGCCGGGGGCGTCACAACCACAGCGCTCCGCGCGGTAGAAGTCGAAGACCGCGCGCAACGGCTCGACGTACACGTCTCCGCCGATCGCGAAGGGCTCCGACGCGACTGGTCCGTCGGGGCCATCGGCGACGATCACGTAGGTGCCCGGCCGCCGCCACGCGGAGAAGTCGGCGAGGAGGAAGCGCCCGGTCCGCTCGTGCTCGACGGGCTGCAGCGGGCCCTCCCAGACTAGATGGCCTCGTCGGCCTCGCCGGGATTGTGCGCGTGGACGCCGGTCACGACCATGATCGAGGTGACCCTCTCGCGCGGGATCGGTGTCAGGTCCCACTCGGCCTGCCGCCACTGCCCCCGCGGGACGATGAAGGGCCCCAGCGTCCGGCGCGGCTGATCCTCCGCGTAGAGCAGCACGCTGATGCCACCGCCACGCGGGGTGGCGGATGGCTCGACGAACACCGGGAGCACCAGCCGGTTGTACGCCGACCAGTCGGACGGGCTCTCGTAGTCGAAAAACAGAGCGGTGTAGCTGCGAATCTCCCGGGCCTCGAATGACAGGTCCACTCTCATCCGCAGGGCGGGGACCTCGGCGCCGGGGGCGGTCATCTCGGAGGCGCTCAGCTCCACGGGGCCCTGCGTGCGCCAGTTGCCGATCTCCAGCGCCCCCGGAATGGACGCCTCTCCGGTCACACGCGGCTGTGGCGGCGCGGGGATGTCCGCCGCCCGGGCGCCGATGGCCGGGCCCAGCAGGATGGCGATAGCGATGACCGTGCGGGCGGGGCAGTCGGCGCGCATGGTCGTGGCCTCCTCTGTGCGATGTCGTCCCGAGGGGCGGAGCTGACGTCAGACCGCGGACCTGCCGGCCCTACAGGCGGTACTCCCGCACTCGCTCCATGCACCGGTTGGCGGCGGCGATGTCGGGCGCGTCGGTGACCTTGTAGAGCACCCCGCCGCACAGCGAGTGCCGCTTGAGCGCGTCGGCGAACCGACCGAACTCCGCCTCCACGACGAGCGGCATGTCGCCGGTCCGTGCCTGCAGCTCGGGGAGGACCTCGAATGCGAGCGGGTATCCGCGGTCGTCGGCCAGGAACATGGCCCGGAGCCCACGCAGGGAGGCCACCGCCGCCAGCAGGTGCCGGCCGTTGCCGTGGATGTGCACGACCCCGCCATCGAACCGCGCGAAGATGCGCTCGACCGGCTCGCGCCCCCACTCCTCGAAGTAGTCCACTGAGGTCATGTGGAACGGATCGACGCTCTCGGAGATGGCCCTGCCCGGGAGCCACTGCGCCATGTTGCTGAAGGTGCCGCCCTCGAAGGTGGGGGCGATCGCGAAGAAGTCGGTGTGGACCTGCAGGTTCACCTCGAAGGCCAGGTCGATGGCGCGCCGGACCATGTCGGGCCGCTCGAGCAGGCTGAGGTAGGTGTTGGTCGCGCCGACCAGCTCGAAGACGAAGTTCAGCCCGTCGATCAGGATAAAGTGGCTGACGCCGAACTTGCCCGCGGCCGCGTCGGCGAAGAGGGTGGTCTGCTCGATGAAGCGGCGGTACCACGGGTGCGTGCGGTCGAACCGGAGCCCGTCCAGTTCGGCCCACTCGTTGAGCAGGGGCGCGACCATCGACGAGATCCAGCCGTTCTCGGGGTGCGCCATGAACTGCACGTCCCCGCCGAACAGACCGCCGTACAGCCCCTGGTCGAACTCGCTCAGGTAAGCGCTCGGGATCGCGTCATCCTCGAGGAAGCGGCGCTCGGTCAGGTGCTCGTCCCAGAACCGGATGCGCTCGCGTAGGTCGGGGTAGTCGCAGTAGCCGTGCGCGTACTGCTCCGCGAAGCGCGCGAGCGCCGGGCTGGGGACATCGAGAGTGGCGAAGATCCGGTCCGGCGCTCTGCGCTCGTATAGAGCGCGCAGGCGCACCAGCACCTCGCGGGCGTTCGGCTTGAGGGCGAGCGTATCGGCCATGGCTCTCGCTCCGCGTCAGATTGAGTATGTGGCCGGCCAGTTGCAGCAGGGATTGCCGCGCGTGACATACAGCCGCCCCTCGGTGGGCTCCGCGATCACCGCGGCGGTGGTGGCGTAGTCGGCGCCGCCCGCCGGATGGCGGCAGATGCCCATGGGGTACGCCGAGTGGTCCGCCAGCATCTGCAGCGCCTTGTGGGGCGTCAGACGACCCTTCTCGCGGCACAGTAGCTCGAGTAGACGCTCGCGCCGGTAGCGCGAGTCGGCGTGCGCGTCCTCGTCGTCGGAGTGCACGGCCTGGGTCGCCGCGGCCACGCCGTGGTTCGTGTGCACCGAGATGCCGGCGTCCGCCGGGACGATGCGCACGCCTGCGTTGCTGAACTCCACCGAGACGCTCTCGCCCGCAGCGTCGCTGATCAGGCAGTTGCCGACGTCGGCGATGCCATGCTCCTCCGCCAGGCGACCGGCCTCGCGGACGCTGGTGCCGGCCAGCGCCAGCAGGCCCCACTGGACCATGTTCAGCCGCCCCTCGCCGCGGCCGGTCACATAGAGGCTGTTGCGGAAGATGCTCATGCCGGTGGACCACAAGCCGTAGCCGAGGACCTCGCCCGGGTAGCACAGCACCAGGATGGTCGGCGCCCCGGCCATGCGCAGGCGGAGGACTATGTACTGCTCGGCGCTGGCCAGGCCGGTGTCCTTGGTCTGGCCGGAGACGGGCCGCCCGTCGAGGGTGAGGCTCCCTGAGGCCGAGAACGACGTGCAGGCCGAGCCCGGCGGCGTGGCATCGGACGCGGGTGGACCGGCCACCTCGGTCAGGCCGCGGTAGAGGTCGAGGATGTGCGGCGCACGCTCCTCGAACAGCACCCGCACGTCCGGCGGGAGCGCCGTCGAGTCCCAGGCCATGTCGAGGTAGCGGCGGTAGCCGCCGTGATGCTCCAGCACCCACGCGGCGTACTCGCGTCCGCAGTCGTACGCGTCGCCCTCGAAAGCGACCAGGGGGACGGTGCCCTCCGGCACGTATCTCGCGGCGACAGGGCTATCCTGCGCCATCCTGCACCTCTCACTCCACGTTCAGGCAGCGACCGCTGGCCCGGGCGACGGCCGCGGCGTCGCGGCTTCCGAAGGGGATGTGGCCCTGGTGCTCCTGCCGCGCCGCGTCGAGGCTCGCCACGTAGGCGACGAGGGCCTCGCGCAGCCGCTCCGGGCGGAAGTCGTCCTGCAGGGCCGCGTAGTCTGCGCTGAGGACCAGGTCGAAGCCCGCGCCGACAGCGAGGATGTTGGCCTCGATGTAGCCCGGCAGCAGCTCGGGGCGCATCCCGCCGGTCACGAAGAACGGGAAGCTCTTGTAGGTGGCCGGGTCCAGGCCCTTGAAGTAGTCGGGGCCGCCCAGGAGCCTGGGGTTGACGAACTTGAGCAGGTTCGCGCCCCAGTCCAACGCCTGCTGTCCCTCGCCGGGTGTCGCGACGCCGGCGATGATGGCACGGCTGTCCGCGTACTTCGTGTAGGTCGGCCCGCGGAAGGGCAGCAGCGACACCAGGAAATCGGCACCCGCCTCCACGACCTCGTCGATGCCCGGCACGGGGCGGCCGGTGGCGTTCACCCAGTCGCGCAGGCGCCCGTCCTCGAGCAGCGTCGCCGCGCCTACCGCCAGGTCGGGGAACTCCCGCTTGGCGCCCGCGATCAGCGACAGCGCCTCGGGATGGCGGCAGGAGATCTCCACCGCCTCGATGCCGGCCTCGACCACCACGGCCAGGCAGTCCAGTGGCGGCAGCCGGTCCTGGATCACGATGGGCACGAACCCGCGGTAGAGGATCTTGCCGAGCGTCTCATTGCGGGTCATGGATTTCCTCCAGGAACGCGATGAGCTTGCGCACCATGAACTCGATGGTCATCTTCTGCGCCTCATACGTCACCCCGCCGGTGTGCGGGGAGATGACGAGGTTCTCGTGCGTGTTGGCGTAGCGGATGAGCGGGTGGCTTAGCAGGTCATCGCGCCATTCGCCCTCGATGACATCCACGCCCGCCCCGGCGATCCGGCCGTTCTCCAGCGCGGCGACGAAGGCCTCCTCGTCGATGACGGCGCCGCGGCTGGTGTTGATGAGCCACGCGGTCGGCTTCATCTTGGCGAAGGCTTCGGTCCCGATCAGGCCGCGGTTCTCCTCAGTCAGGTGGACGTGGATCGACAGCACGTCCGACTCGCGCAGCAGCGTGTCGAGGTCCACCATCCCCACGCCGGGCGCGGGCGCCACCTCGCGCACGTCACAGGCGATGACGCTCATGCGGAATGCCTTGCCGTACTCCGCCACGATGCGGCCCAGCCGGCCGTAGCCGAGGATGCCGAGGGTCATGCCGGAGAGCTGATGGCCGCGGAAGCGATCGCGCGCCCACTCGCCACGCCTCGCCGCGTCGAAGGACCATGGGAGCCGGCGCACCACCACCAGCAGCAGCGCCCAGGCCATCTCGGCGGTGCAGGTGACGCTGTCGAGGAAGGCGGTCTCCTCCTTGAGCGAGAGCAGCGCGACGCCGCGCTCCTTCGCCGCCTCGAGGTCGAGGTGGTCGAGGCCGGTGCTCGGCGTGACGATGACGCGCAGGCGCGGGCAGCGCTCGATGATCTCGCGCGTGAGGCGCACGTGCAGTGACGCGAAGTACGCCTCGAAGTCGGGAAGGCGCTCGGCCAGGGCCCGCTGGTCAGGCGCGAGCGTGACGACGTCGGCGAGGGCCGCGAGCGGCTCGAAGACCTCAGGGAAGAGCGAGACGTCGGCCATGCTAAGTACGCGCCGGCGGCGATCGGCCATCTCTGACCCCTCTCGTGCGTCGTGCGACCGAGGTTCCGCGCTCCCTGCCGGAGCGGGTCAGTCGAGCCACTCGACGGCGAACAGCTCCGCGGCGGTCAGCCTGAAGTGCAGTGAGATCGGCTGATCCCGCCGAGCGCCGATATCCTCCTCGCCGCCCCAATGCACGGGCATGGACAGCCCGTCGCCGACGATCGGGTCGCAGTCCTCGACCGAGCGCCCCGGCACGCCCGCGATGCCCACCCGCACCGCGCC
>JALGUI010000217.1 GCA_029820915.1 Candidatus Zipacnadia bacterium
GCGGCGGACGCTTCGGCGACAGCTCCGTTCGACACGCCGGCCGCGCAGCAGGCCGACGAGTGGGTCCCGGGCATGCCTGAGCCGGACTGATCGGAGGCATGACAATGCGGATCGACGTCGAGCTGCAGTCCCGACGTGTCAGCGGCCGTGTCGAACAGGGGGTAGTCACAGCGGGGACAGAGCAAGGTCCCGTGCCGACCTCGCATGGGAGCACCGCACGCTGATGGAATGGTAGCGCCTTTCTGAATTCTCTGTCCTGATACCGTGACAGCCCTCCGGTGATGTGATATAATACACACGTAGTTGTCGGGTCCGTGTGTATGTGGCTCCGTGGGGCGCGAGGCGCCACCTTGCGGAGCGATACAGTCCACGTATGAGTATTGGACCATGGTATGAGGAGGTCCTATGACATGCGCCGACACGGTTTTACGCTGATCGAACTGTTGGTGGTCATCGCGATCATCGCCATCCTGGCGGCGATCCTGTTCCCGGTGTTCGCGCGAGCGCGCGAGAAGGCACGCCAGACCAGTTGTCTGTCCAACGTCAAGCAGTTGATACTGGGAGCCTTGCAGTACGCGCAGGACTATGATGAGCTGTTCCCCCCATGCTACGAGGTGGAGATTGCCGGCTACGACGACGGCCTCTCACAGGGAGGGTTCACGACCGACAGCAGCATCCTCCCTTATGTCAAGAACGCGCAGATCTTCCTGTGTCCGAGCTGCCGCCCGCACCGAGTATGCAACGGTTGGGACATCGCAGGGATAACCTCCACGACCGACTACGCCTGGAACTGCATTGCCCTGTGGGGCGTGTTCAATCACCTGGGAACCCAATTGGATTCGGCACGCTGCGGCATCATTACCGAACTGCGCGACCCAGGGAACGAGTATGCCTACTGGCCGTGGCTGGTTGCCAAGAGCGACGGGCACTTCCTGCACAACGGGGGCCAGCACGTCGGCTTCATGGACGGACACGCCAAGTGGTTCAGCAAGCAAACGTTCGACAGCGGCTTCAACAGCAGCGGATACCTGCTGTAGTGGGCAGGCCTTTTCGCAGGGAACGCTGCAGGTGTGAGAACGTCAGGCGCGGTGCGCGGTGCCTGGTGCGGACCGGTACTGTCGGGAGGCACCGGCGCGGGGAGGGAATGCTCGTCCCGTCGGGCAGATGCAGGGGCAGCATGATGGGGAGCGTCGAATCGCTCTGGCCGGTGCTCTCGTCAGCCAGCATGTCGCGGGCTGCTCCTTGTGCTGTCGTTCCAGCGCTATGGCCTACTCACCGGCGGCGCATGAGCCTCGGCGTCGCTATCATCGTGGCTTCCATCCCTGCCTACCTCCCTGATACTATGTGAAGCAGCCTGCCCAAGCACGTCGCTACAATCCAACGGGAGAGTGCGAGCGATGCGTCTCATCGGCGTCGTGCTATGTGCGTTGTGCGCCCTCACTGCTGTCTCTGCCCAGCCACTCATGACTGCATACAGGGCCGATACTGGCCCTGTAATTGATGGTGACCTGTCCGACGCATGCTGGCAGGACGCCAACGTGACCTCGCCGTTCTGTTCGGCCCGAGAGCCGGGCCTGCCCCAGGAGCAGACCCAGGCGCGTGTGTGCTGGGATGACCAGAACCTGTACATCGCGCTGGAGGCCTTCGACCGGTTTCTGGAGCCGAAGCTGAATGCGCTGGACAGGGTGAAGGCGGAGACCAGCGGGCCTGACGCGCGGGTGTTCGCCGATGACTGTGTGGAGGTGTTCTTGCATCCGCTCGGGATGGACCACTACTATCATTTCGCGGCCAACTCCGGGACGGGGACCCTGGAGAAGACCTCAACCGATCGCGAATGGGATGCACAATGGGAGTGTGTGGCGCGGCGGGGGACCGAGAGCTACGTGGTCGAGATGGCCATCCCCTTCGCGGCGCTCGGCGCGGGGCCGGAGGGGCAGTGGCGCGCGAATTTCGCCCGGGAGCGAACGGCGGTGGAGGAATGGTCCACGTGGAGCGGCCTCCAGGGCGAGTTCCACCAGCCCGATGAGTTCGGCTTCCTGCACTTCGCCGAGAGCGGCCCGGCGCTGTCCGCGATCGAGCTGGCGATTGGACAGCGCGAGCAGGTCCTGGAGGGCGCGGTGCGGGGCGCGCAGGCGCAGGAGGCGGTGTTGGAGGCGACCCTGAGCGCCGGTGATGTGGAGGAAGCTGCGGCGATACAGGGCGCGGGTGAGCACGTGCTCCAGGTCCGCATCCCGCAGCCTGCCTTCGAGACCGGCGAGTACCGGCTGAGCTATCTGCTGCGCTCCGGGGAGACTATCCTGCTGCGTTCCGCGCCCATCCCCCAGCGGGTGGCGGCGGCGGTCGTACAGATGAGTCTCGCCGCGACCAACGCAGATGCGGCCGTCTACCTCAACGGCGCGTCGGTGGCTACCGCCGAAGAGGGGTTGCTGCGGCTCGGTCAGGGCGTGAACTATCTGGCGATTGAGGCATCGGCGACCGGCGACAATCCGGCGGTGAGGCCGGTGCTGAGCAGTGGTGAGCGCCTCGTCGAGCCGCTGTGGCTGGCGAGCCCGGAGACCCCCGGTGACGACTGGCGGCAGTCGGTGGCCGCCGACGGCATGCAGCCGGCGAGCGCCGTTGACGAGGGATTGTGGGCGGGAGAGCAGGCGGAGAGCGCCCGCCTGGTCTGCGCGCTCTACGTCGGCAGGGACGAAGCACAGCTCTTTCCGCCCAACGACACCTATCGCTTCCCGCGGGGCAGCGCTCAGCTCATCCGGCCGTTCGTGCACGCGCCGATGGGTGTGCCGATGGACCGCTACCGGATGGTGGTGGAGGTGCCGGCCTTCCTGGAGTACGTCGCGGCCGAGCCCATCGGTGGCGGGAAGCCGACGGTGACAAGGGCGAGCACCTTCGAGTGTGATGAGGGACAGATGGCGCGGTACTATGTGACCTATGAGCGCGTGCCGCATGAAGGCATGGAGCTGTCGCTGCGGTGGGGAACGCAGACAGATAGCCCGGCACACTACCAGCCAACGATACAAGCCGGCGGGACCGAGGACTGGCACCACGTGGCGATGACGGTCACGGCTCACCCGGGCGTGGTGGATGTGACTCCGGTGCTCATCAAGTGGGGCGATCGCGGGGTGACCGGGACCTGGTGGGTGGACAATGTCGTGCTGCGGGAAGAGGGCAGCGACGAGGACCTGCTGGGGATCGGCAGCTTCGATGGCGAGACCTGGGAGGGCGAGTCCCGGATACAGCCCGAGGGTCCTGACGGCTCGATGTGCGCTAAGCTGGTCTCCACCCCCGACAGGGCCGACCGCGGCCAGGCGGTGTGGTTCCAGGGCGTCGCCGTGCCGGTTGAGGTGGGAACGGACTACGTCATCGAGCTTGACATGAAGTATGAGGCGCTGGGTTCGGAGCGCGCGCAAGAGATCGTTGGGCTGCTGTTCCGGGCACCGCCCGATGTCCCCGAACAGGACCTTTCGATGTACACGTACTTCCAGTCGCTGGACGGCGCGGTGACGGAGGTGCCACGCAGGAGCCGGTTGGTGATGCTCCCGGAGCTGAAGGACGTGCGGCCGGAGGGAGTCCGCATCACGCCCTGTTATACGCAGTGGGTCTATAATCCAAATGTGGTGGAGGCGCTTGCGGCCAATGCGTGGGCGTCGGGGATGACGTGGGTGTTCGGCTTTCGCGACAACAACCTCTACCCGCACCTTCTGCCCAGGGGAGTACGCGTGTGGTGGGTGCTGGGATGGGACGAGTTCAGCGCACGCTACGGGGCACACGGAGGACACCTGACGCCGGCCGCGGAGGCCTTCCTGGAGGAACACCCCGAGGTGCGCGCGGTCAACTTCGACGGCGAGCGGCTGGACTACACCCTGTGCCCGACGTGGATGCTGGCTGATGGGGAGCCGATCATCAGCGAGCTGGAGCGGCAGATACTCGACGTGCTCAACAGGTATCCCATCCATGCCGTGGACTGGGACGTGGAGACGGGCGTGATCGACCCCCCGACGTACTGCACCTGCGAGCGCTGCCTGGCGGCCTTCCGCGAGTTTGCAGGGCTGGAAGACGACGAGCCGCTCAGCCCCCAGATACTGCTGGAAGAATACCCCGATGAGTGGACGGACTTCCGCTGCGCGCAGAACGCACAGATGGCAGGGCGGATACGCGAGATCGTGCGCCGGGCGGATCGGCCGTTGGAGTTCTCGGTGTATTCGGGGTTCCAGTCGGAGCGCACGAAGAAGCACTATGGTGTGGACTGGGCGCTGATGGCCCCGCACATCGACTTCGGCATCGCCGGCTACGGGGGCGACTTCGATCGGGTGCGGGCAACTGCTGAGGCACTTGGTGATACTCCGTTAATGGGGGCCGAGCGGTGGTACCGGCTGCATAGCACCTATGCGGGGCCGGCACCGAATGAGCTGGCCTACCGGAACCGGATACTGCGCCAGTTCGTGCAGAGCGGCTGTCGCGGCGTGCTCATCTGGCAGCTTGCCTCCATGACCGGCGGCGGCTTCTATGCGGTCTCCGAGGCCGCCGAGATCATGGGCGAGTACGCGGAGTACTTCAGCGACGACCAGCGGTGCGATGACCGGGTGACCGTGGAGGGCCTGGACCGCTTTAACTGGGCGGCGTTCGAGAGCGGCGGCAAGACGCTGGTGCTGCTTATGAGCTTCTCGGATCAGGGCCGCGCGGTCGAGGTGACAATCGGGGGCAACACCGGCGAGTATGACCTTCCGCCCTACGCCACTGAGATCGCCGTCGTGGAGTGACGCACGCCGGTCGCAGCGGGGGTGGGCCTCGAACCGGCCCGTCACCATCATGGCCGGTCGGGTGTGCTACGCGGGCCCGGCCGGCCAACTCCTGTCTCAGAGGAGGTCACGTCGCCCCGGCCCATGACGCGTTATATCCCACCACCCGGTCACTGTCAACGAGCGGGGCGGCGTGTGACCGATCCAGTATGTAGACGGTGACGGCCAACGGCCTCCTCACCCCCTCCGGCTGCTGCGCAGCCTGCTGGCGCTACCGCAGCGGCCCGCAATCTCGTTCCTGGCTGCCGCAACCTTCCGCAAGCCCCCTCCCGCCTGCGCACCGCAGGTGCGCCAGGGACGGGGGAGGAGGCCTGTGCCCTTCCAGGGAGCAGGCGGCGGGCGAACCTACCTGCCAAGTTCGGTCAGACCCCTGCTGCCGTGGGGCCTGCCAACAAGGCTCTTGACTCGCGTGGCGGTCGCTGCTACGATATCGGTCCTGCGGAGGGAGCTGACAGATGCAGAAGACAGACTACGAGAAGCTGAGGCAGTTGGACACGGCCCCGATCCTCGAGCTTGAGGAGCAGCTTGCCGAGAAGGTGCGGCGCGAGCAGGAGACCAAGGAGCGCGAGGAGAAGAAGGGCAAGGCAAAGAAGAAGAAGAAGCGGGGACGCAGCTAGGCGTTCCTCCGGACCTGGGTGGCGGGGTAGCTCAGTTGGCTAGAGCGCACGGTTCATACCCGTGTAGTCGGGGGTTCAAATCCCTCCCCCGCTACCAGCCACAGTAGCCGACGCGTCCGGCGCAGGAAGGCCGGGCGCCTGCGTAAAAGCGACGGGCGCCGCCCGTCGCTTTTGTGCGTCAGGGGGCAGGATTCGGCGCGCGCCGCGGGCAATATGGGCTGTCGGGACACCAGCCCCGGTGGCAGGGCGACCTGCGGCCGCGGTTGACTGCGCGTCATCATTCGCCCGCGTGCACACTGCGTTCGGGCAACGGAGCGATGAGGATGCCCTTTGACGATGACGACGTCCGATGGCTGGCCGCGATGCTCGAGGAGGAGGGCCTGGCGGAGATCGAGGTCGCCCAGGGAGACGTGCGCATTCGCGTCCGGGCTCGCGAGATGATGCAGGCGGTGCCTGCCGGCCCCATCGCCGTGACCGCTGCGGGCGCAGCGCCCGCACACGCCCCGACGGCCGCAGTGCCCACAGGTATTCCGCTCCCGGCGCCCATGGCGGGGATCTTCTATCGCCAACCTTCACCCGACGCCGACCCGTTCGTCGAGGAGGGCGACCGGATCGAGGCGGGGCACGTCGTGGGGCTCATCGAGGTCATGAAGCTCTTCAACGAGATCACGGCTCCCATCGCGGGAGTCATCACCACGATCGAGATTGAGAGCGAGGACCGCGTCGAGGCGGATCAGCCGCTCATGTACATCCAGCCCGCGGCGAGGAGCAGCTAGT